>SVPB01000055.1 GCA_015066065.1 Oscillospiraceae bacterium
CAATAATAAAGAAAATCAGTCTGTTTTTTGTCTGCAATGTGATTGCAAATAATTTGGATATCTTCACGATAATTCCTCAATTCATTTGTAAATTCACATTGCAACAGTTCGTTTTCCAAGACTAAACTTTAAATTTTTGATGATTTTTGCCCTTGATTTTGCCCTTATAATACTTTCGGACAAGGTTAAAACGAAATAATAAGTCATAACAAGTTGAAATGAGTTGTTTGCGAAAAGCCCTTTATTTACAGGACTTTTAGAGAATTTTATTAACACCTAACAATCATTGATAATAATTCACATAATATTAGTTGTCAAATATAAATTAGTCGAAACCAAAGCCCCGGATGGCTACGTGCTGCCTGACGAGCCCTTTATCATCGAGATCGTTGACGAGATAGGTGCCTTGGGCTCCGTCGGTACGCTGAATGTTACCGGCTCTCACACGGGCTCCGGCAGCATCGTCAACACCAACGGTATTGCCGAATCCATCCTGACGGTATGGGCTGAGATCACCAACAAGCCCGGCGCTGCTCTGCCCGAAACCGGTGGTATGGGCACCACGCTCTTTACCGTTCTCGGTATCGTTATGATGGTAGGTGCCGCTGCTTTTTTTACTTCAAGAAAAAGAAGTAGTGTGGCATAAAAGAAATATTCGTTTTTGACGGAGCGACTCTTACTTTTAGCCACCCCGTAAAACTATTTCTTTTTCTAAATCCAACAAAAAGATAAACGGAAAGGAGGGAAAGACCAATGAAGAAGCATATCCCGACCATCATCGTCGTGGTCATATTCCTCTGCGGTCTTTCCCTCTTCCTTTATCCTACCGTCAGCAATCTATACAATCAGCACTTGAACGACCAGCTGATTGGCGAATACAAGGAGGCTTTTTCCTCCACCACGCCCGAAGAGCTTAACCAGGCCAAGAAGGACGCCGTTGCCTTCAATGAAAACCGTGGAAACGAAGCAAAGCTCAAAGAACTTGGTTTAACCTATGAAAATGTTCTTAATGCGGCCAATAACGGTGTCATGGGCTATGTTGAAATCCCCAAAATCAGCGTGGCCTTGATCATTTACCATACCATTGAAGAAAACGTACTGCAAAAAGGCATCGGACACGTTCCCCAAACGCATCTGCCTGTTGGCGGTATCAACACCCACTGTGTTCTGGCAGGGCACACCGGCCTGCCTTCCGCAAAATTACTGACCAACATCGATCATCTCAAGATCGGCGATCGATTCTACATTCATGTGTTAAACGAGGTTCTTGAATACAAGATAGAGGATATCTCCGTCGTGGAACCGGATGAGGTATCCCGGCTTAATGTGATCAGCGGCAAGGACTGCGTCACCCTTGTCACCTGTACTCCCTATGGGGTGAATTCCCATCGTCTCTTGGTGCGAGGGGTACGGGTAGACGGTAACGACCTCTCGGCAAAAGAGGACGGTATCACGAATGAGCTTTTAAATATTGATATGAAATACTTAATAACCTTCTCGCTTATCGGGTTATTCATTGTTTTTATGGCCGTAAAGAAATTACGGGATATGCGCAAAGGGAAAGCGATAACGACAAAAGAAGGCGGCGAAGCATCCGATGAAAACAACCCTTAAAAGAATATTTGTCCTCCTCCTGACGGCCGTTCTCTTCGGTTGTGCGGCGATCCCCTGCCTGGCCATCACCCAAAACGGCAAGATAACCGTGACCCTCGAGGATGATCAAAAGAATAAAATAAGCCCTCTGACGGTCAATATTTGCCAGATCGCCACGTTGAATAACACGGGCTATTATCCGACGGCGGCTTTTGAAAACTCCGGCCTGTCCATCGCCGGTGTGGTCAACAACCCCAACGAGACGGTTACCAAAACGCTGGTGGATTACATTAAGGACAACCGCATACATACGGTATCGGCGGTGTCCGCAAACGGAACCGTTTCCTTTGATAACCTGGATTTGGGCATCTGGGTCGTATTCCCCGAGGAAGATGAAAGGTACATCTTTAATCCCTATATCGTCTTTCTTCCTTTTGAGTCGGGCGGTCAACTACACTATGAAATAACGTCTGCGCCTAAGCTGGAGGATCATACGCCCAACGCCATTAATATCTACGTTGTCAAGAAGTGGGAAGATAAAAACAACGCCTCCAAAAAGCGGCCCGCCTCCATAACGGTAGAGCTGCTAAACGGCAGTGCGGTTGTTGACAGCGTTACCCTGAGCGAATCCAACGGCTGGTCCCACACCTTCCCTAAGCTGGCAAAGGACGGAAGCTACTCGGTCAAAGAAAAAGCCGTTCCCGACTATCAGGCCAGCTATAGCGGCGATGCGGTCAACGGCTTTGTGATCACCAATACCTATGCCGGCGAAAAGCTACCGCAGACCGGTCAGTATTGGTGGCCGATTATTCTTATGTCGATTGCCGGCACTTGCTTCGTTTTACTCGGTGTCTATGAGATAGGGGTAAAGAAAAATGGCAAGAAGAAATAAAGGGATCCTCCTTTTGCTGGTGGGGTGCGCGTTACTGTTCATGGCCGGCGGTTGGTATATCTATAATCTGGCGGAGGATGCCTATGCCGGCAGACGGGCAGAAGAAATATTAAAGCAGTTCGATGATACACCGATCGATACCGCCGGCACAAAGGCACCCGTGATTATCGTCGGAGGCGACGCCTTTTGCGGTAAGATCATCATCGAAAAGCTGTCCGCCGAGCTGCCGGTATACGCTGAGTGGGATGATGCCCGGCTCAAGTCGGCTCCCTGCCGCTACACCGGGAGCATTGATACCAACGACATGATCATTGCCGCCCATAATTACAAAAGCCATTTCGGTTCCTTAGGCAAATTAGCCGTCGGCGATGAGGTTACCTTTATCGATGCGTATGGAAAAGCGCACCTGTTTGAAGTGCGCGAGCTCATCACCTTGGACGGCACCGCCGTATCCGATATGCAGTCGGGCGGTTGGGATTTTACGCTGTTCACCTGTACCAAAAGCGGCGAACAGCGGGTAACCGTCCGGTGTAAAAGAAAATAGGGATCCCTTGCCCCTTGTCTTTTGACCTTGGGGTTTTAGGGCACCATGTGCCGCAGTCCCGGCACCTTCTTGAGCAGATAGGTGATGCCCAACGCCATCGCATAGATGAGAAAGGGGACTAACAGACGCCATTCCCACCCCACCGGCTCGATATACGTCGCCAACAGCTTGTTAATGGGCATGTGCATCAGATAAACACCAAAGCTGCACCCGGAGATCGTCTTGACCGCCGTCGCCAGCCGGGGATGTTCCCCCATACGCTGTATCCACCGGGAATAGCGAAACCACACGAACACAGCGGCAGCGAGAAACACCGTATAATAGCCATGGTAACTAAAGAAGGTGCGGTCAAGCGAGCCCTTCTCCATGGACAGCCAGACCGTGCAGCCGTACCGGATGGCCGCCCCCAGCACACCCAGCAGATAGATGATGATCCGCTGACGACGGGTGAACTCCTGGGTGGAGAACAGATATCCCATGATGGCAAAGGGCAGGTACCCTCCGGCCATAACGAACTGCAGCTGTCCGTTCCAGCGGATGCCGACGTACTGCAGTACCGGGGGCAGCAGGGAGGTCAGCACAAAGGCGGCTCCCACCATGTACCACAGGATCCGCCGATTCTCCTTGAGCAGGGACAACACCGGCATGGCCAGATACACCGCAAACAAGGGGATAAAAAACCAATAGATGCTCAATATCGACGTGCCCATAAAGCGGTTGACGTACTCCTTGAGCCCCAAGGCAAAGGGGTCGACCTGGTAGACAAAGCTGCAGATGACCGACCACACCACAAACGGTATGACCGTACGCATAAAACGCCGCTTAAGAAAGTCAGCGGTGGTATACCGCTGCCGGTATCCCATCAAGGTGGCACCGGAAAGCATAAAGAAGATCGGCACCGGCCAGAAAAACAGCACCTCCACCGCAAACGCCTGATACCAAGCGGCGGTAGCGCTGTAATGGTGCGCCAAGCCGTTGCTGTGCAGCAGCACGACCCCCAAGGTGGCGCAGATGTTTAACAGGTCATAGTATAAGACCCGCTGCTTTGCCATAGTTATCTCTCCTCACGTATTGACTGTACGGATGCTGACACCGTATTGCCTGATCCAACAAAAGGCTCCCCCATCGCCGGGGAGACGGCCAGATTTCCCCATCCCCAGCATAATACCATCTTTTGCGTGAAAAAGCAAGAAAAAGCAAGCTCGCTCCTTCGCTTTGACGTTCTCGCAAATCTTGCATATTCGGTCGGCTTGTTCTGTGTTTAACTCTTTCCTTTCAGATAGAATCAGCTGTCTTATATCATAAAATCTACAATAAGCAACATTCAGTGAAGTTTGGGCTTCGCCCAAGTGAAGCTGCGGCGTTGCCGCTGTGAAGTATCATGCTGTCGCACAAAGTGAAGTTAAGTGTGCCACCCACGCCCGCAGGCGCTTCACTTGCGAAGCAAACTTCACGCACCGAAGGTGTGCTTATCGTGCCGTTAGGCACACTTAGTTCCACCAAAACAAAAAGCACCGCCAGTAGGCGGTGCTTTTTGTTTTGGTGGGAGAGGGTGGATTCGAACCACCGAAGCGAGACGCAACAGATTTACAGTCTGCCCCCTTTGGCCACTCGGGAACTCTCCCAAATCCAACGATAAAGACTATACCACAGCTAAGCCGCTTTGTCAAGAGGAGATTTGCATTTTTTGCGTAAATCTCTTGACTAACGGCGATAAAGTTGGTATACTACTACTGTTCCGCATGCTACTGTGGCTCAGCAGGTAGAGCAGCTCACTCGTAATGAGCAGGTCGTCCGTTCGAATCGGATCAGTAGCTCCAGCAACAATAACACCCGGCTCCGCTATGGAGTCGGGTGTTATTCTTTAATAAATTCGACGATGTCCTCTACGCCGCAATCCAGTGCATAGCATAATGCGTCCAACGTCTTGGTGCTGATAGCTTCGCCCTTTTTGATCCGATACAAGGTGTTGGCGGAAAAGCCTTCCTTATAGATCAGATGATATTCGGTTATTCCCTTACGAAATAAGGTGTCATAAAACGGCTTATACGAAATCATGTTCCATCACCGCTTTGATTCTATCATACTCAACCTCTTGACTATGCTTAACAAATTGAGTATAATTATGCTTGGCAAAGAACGGTTTCCTAAAGCTGTTCGCGGAGCAACAATAACACCCGGCTCCGCTATGGAGTCGGGTGTTATTCTTTGGTAAATGTTATCACGTCGCTCAGGTCGCAATCCAGCGCTACACAAATTCTGTCCAGCACGAAGCCGTCGTAGCGCTTGACCCTATTCTTGTAGTAGTTGTCGATGATCTGGTACTGTATCCCGGTGCGCTTGGCCAGCTCATACCGGCTGACCCCTCGGTCTGTCAGGGCCTTGTCCAAGCATAGTCGAATCATGTAACCACCTCGTAAGTACATTCTAATCCATATATATTCACTTGACAATTCATATATATGCATATATATTTATATAAGTATATCCTTTGGAGGTGTTTCTTATGAAGATCTGTCCCCATTGCCAACAAGGTTATTCCGACGACGTCCGTTACTGTGCCGGCTGTGGCACCGCCCTGGTACACGCCGTTCCTGCCCGCCGGCGTTCTGAGTTCCTATGCGGACATATTTTGGGATTCCTTTACGGTATTTTTGCCATTTTGTCTGCTACTTTTTCCGGCGTCACATTGGCCACGCCGTACATAGCGGTAGAGGAGTATTATGCTCGTGTGTATAGGGAAGACGGTACCTGTATTCTCGCTTTAATGACCGCCGTAGCGGCGCTGGGGCTGGCCATTAGTCTGTACGTGTATACGCTGATCAAGCGGCGGCAATGCCGTTTTGTTTTTCCGACCATCCTCAAGGTGTTGGCCGGGGTTGGCTTGTTGGCGATGGCGCTGGTGCTCCTTGACTAAGTCTGCGATCGGTGCTATAGTATACCCATCACCCACGCAAGGAGGAATCGCCGTGACGGTTAAGGAAAAGCTGGCCATGAACCGTGCCCAGCTGGAGGAGCATGGTCCCATCACCATCGCTGTGTTCGGGGACAGCGTCTCCCACGGGGCGGTCAATGGGTACATCGACTACGAAAACGTTTACTGGAATCAGCTGCGTCAGCGGCTGAACCGTTACCGAGATTACGTGCCGGTCAACGTCATTAACGCCGCCATCGGCGGTACGACCGCATGGGAGTCCCTCCCCCGGATGGAAAAGCAGGTGTTTGCCCACCATCCCGACCTGGTGATCGTGTGCTTTGGCCTCAACGACGTCAACGGACCGCTGGAACGGTATGGGGACGCTCTGCGGCAGATCCTCCGGCGATGCCGGCAGGAAGGGTGCGAGACCATCCTGCTGACCCCCAACATGCTCAACACCACCGTGGCGGAGGATACAGCCGAGGGGCTTAAGGAATACGCCCAGCGCACCGCCGAGATGCAGAACAGCGGCCGCATGGATACCTTCATGGACGCCGCCCGGGCGGTAGCGCTGGAGCTGGAGGTGCCCGTCTGCGACGTATACGCCCGGTGGAAAGCCTTGGCCGAGACCCGGGACATCACCCCTCTGTTGGCCAACCGCATCAACCATCCCATCCCGGAGATGCACCGGCTGTTTGCCGAGGCGCTGTACGACGTCATCATGGGAGACGCGGCCGTCGCCGCCGCCAGCGACAGCACCATGTATGCCGGTCAACCGGAATAACGTCAACGAGCACCGTTCACGATCGAACGGTGCTCGTTTTGCATTGATAGAGGCCAATGGCGATGCCCACAAGGGGCAGGAAAAAGGCAAAGACAAGGCTGGTCAGCGGAGCGCCCACCGTTTCCAGCACACCGGCGCAGGCCACCGACCAAGGGACGCAGGTGGGAAACAGAACGGCGGTGCCTTCCAGCGATAGGGCCAGCCGCTTATCGTCCGGTTCCAGCGGACGGCACAGCTGGTGGGTCATCAGGATGCACAAGGTCTGGCTGCAGGTGATCAAGGCGGTAAGCAGGCCGGTCACCAGCACCGCCCCGTAGGGGGAGATGCGTTGCGCCAGCTGCCGCAGGCGGCGTTGTATGCCGTCCAGCAGACCGGTGCCCGACCACAGCCCGGCGTAGCAGGAAGAAATAAGCACCACTAAAAAGACGTTCGCCATCGAAAGGATACCACCTCCGGCCAGCACCGCCGCCGCAGGATCGGTGGGGGTATACCCCCATACGGCGATGCGCCACAGCGCTCCCCACGGTATGTCCTGCAGTCCCACGGCCAAGGCACCGGCACACAGAATGCTGACCGCCATGGTTAGCTTCACCGGCACACGAAACAGAGAAAACACCAGCACCACCACCGCCGGCAGCAAGGTCAGGGGATGGCGGACAAACAAGCGAGACCACAGAGGCGTCAGAGCGCCACCGGCATCGGCGCCTTGGGTACTCCATCCCAACAGCAGGTAAAACACCACGGCCAGCGCCACGGGCACCGCCGCCAACCGTGCCAGCCGCTTGAGATGGCGGTAATGATCGATGTGGGTCAGGGTGCTGACCAACATGGCGCTGGTACACAAGGGGGAGGCATATTCGCCAACGTAGCAACCGGCCAGCACAGCTCCGCCGGTATAGGCCGGCGGCACACCGATGCTGCTGGCCACCGTCATGCATACCACCCCTGCCGTGGCGGTGGCGGCAAAGGAGCTGCCGGTCAAAAAGGACAAGAGACAGCACAGCAGAAAAGCAACCGCCACCATCACACGGGGCGAAAACAGCTCCAGCACGTAGGTAACGACGGTAGGAATGGTGCCGCTGGCACGCCAGAACCCGGTAAGCACCCCGATAAGCAGAAAGACCAGCAGGATGTTCCGGACCGTCTTAATGCCGGAGAAAGCCATGCGCAGCAGTGCCTGGGGGCGATGACCACGCACCAGCCCGAATAGGAGAAACAGCACCAGCCCAAAGCCCAGCGCCACCAGCACCGGCAGGCCCCACACTACACACCCGAACAGCGACAGCACAAACAGCCCGATAACCGTCATTTCCATGGCTTTCCCCCCTTTCTATGATGTCATTATAGTCCGGTTTGGCGGGGTTTTCAAGACTTTTTCATCGGGACTGGCAAATCCCGTCATCCCGGCGCATACCATCAACCGGAGGGATGTGTTATGTGGGATACACTGGTTCAATTTCTGTCACAGATGTTCTTTATGGTGCTGCACGTGGCCAACGCCTCGTCCTTTCCCAAGCCGCTGTCCGCCCGGGAGGAACGGGAGGCGCTGGCGGCGGCCAAGCAGGGGGATGCCCAAGCACGGCGGCGGCTCATTGAGCACAACCTGCGGCTGGTAGCGCATATTATCAAAAAACGGTACGGCGGCGCCCGGGAGCAGGAGGATCTGGTGTCCATCGGTACCATCGGGCTCATCAAAGCCGTGGACACCTTCAACGCCTCCAAAGGCCCTCGCCTCGCCACCTACGCCGCCCGCTGCATTGAGAATGAGATACTCATGCACTTTCGGGCACAGAAAAAGACGGCGCAGGATGTGTCCTTGTCCGAGCCGATCGACACCGACAGCGAGGGGCGGCCCCTGACCCTCATGGACGTGCTGGCCGGGGAGGATACCATCGTGGATGACCTGGATCGCAAGCTGAAGCTGGAGCGATTGCCGGCGCTCATCCGGGAATGTCTGGACCCCCGGGAACGGCAGATCATCTCCCTGCGGTACGGGCTGTCCGGCACACCCTTGACCCAGCGGCAGGTGGCGGAACGGTTGGACATCTCCCGTTCCTACATCTCCCGGCTGGAGACCCACGCTCTGCGTAAGCTCCGCCAACGGTTCGAGCAGGGCACCGCCGGAAGGTAAACGAAAGGCCGTCTCCCCTCGCCGGGAGGCGGCCTGCTCGCTTTATTCTGCAAAGTCCATGCACAGACGGTTCTTGGTATAGGGACTCACGTACCCGTCCGCCGCCGCTACGTGCGCCGGGTGCACAGCATACCCGGCCAACGCCTGCGCATCGGTGAACACCGAATACAGCATCACCTCAGCGTTGGAGGTGGGAAGCCCCTCGGTCTGCACCCGCATCTCCAAAAGCCCGGGAATCTGCCCGGCCAGCGCCTCCAAGCTTTCCTTCATGCCGGCCTTGACCGCCGTGCGCTCCTCCTCGCTCAGCTCGTCCTTGAGCTGCCATAGGATCACGTGTTTTACCACAAGTACCACTCCTTTTATGCTTTTCATCCCTATTGTATCACGTTCATCCACGCCATGCAAGCAATGGAGCTTTTCTTTGTGCAAAATAGCCATTGCAACCGGAGGGCATTTGTGCTATGATACAAGGCGTACGTCATATTAAGAAAGAAGATGAATCTGCATGAACGTGTTATTATCCGTCTCGGTGGCGCTGCTGGCCGGACTGCTGATGACCCGGTTGTTTAAGCCCCTGCGACTGCCGTCGGTCACCGCCTACCTCATCGCCGGCGTGCTGGTTGGTCCCTATTGCTTGGGGCAGCTGGGGCTGGGCGGACTGGGCTTTGCCTCCATGGAGGCAGTGGACAAGCTGTCGCTGGTGTCCGAGGTGGCGCTGGGCTTTATCGCCTTTGCCATCGGTAACGAATTTCGTCTGGAGGATCTTAAGAAGACCGGACGGCAGGCCATGACCATCGGTATTCTGCAGGCATTAGCTGCCACGTTGGTGGTGGATCTGTGTCTATTTGGTGTGCATCTGCTCATCCCGGACAAATTAACCTTACCCCAGGTTATTACCTTGGGCGCCATCGCCACCGCTACCGCACCGGCCGCCACCCTCATGGTGGTGCGGCAGTACAAGGCGAAAGGCCCTCTGACCCGACTGCTCCTGCCCATCGTGGCATTGGACGATGCGGTTGGTCTGGTGGTGTTTGCGGTGTCCTTCGGCATTGCCCGTACCCTGCAAAGCAACACCCTCGATCTTATCTCCATCCTGGTCAACCCTTTGCTGGAGATCGTCTTCTCCTTGCTGTTAGGCGCTTTGATGGGGTGGGTGCTCACCCAGCTGGAACGGCTCTTTAACTCCAACACCAACCGCCTCAATCTGACCATTGCGGTGGTGTTCCTCACCGCTTCACTCTCTATGATGTCCTTCTCCTTAGGACCGGTGCACGTCCGCTTCTCCCCCCTGCTGACCTGCATGATGCTGGGCACCGTGTTCTGCAACATCTGCCCGTTGTCCCACGACCTGATGGCGGCGTCAGACAAGTGGACCAGTCCTCTGTTTGCTCTATTCTTTGTCATCAGCGGTGCGGAGCTGGAGCTGGAGGTGTTCGCCGATCTGGCCATTGTCGGCATTGGTGTGGTATACATCCTTTCTCGCTCCTTCGGTAAATATTACGGAGCGCGGAGCAGCGCCCGGATGTCCGGCTGTGAGCCAGCCATCTGCAAGTATTTGGGCATCACCCTCTTGCCCCAAGCCGGCGTAGCGCTGGGCATGTGTACCACCGCTATGGCGCTGGGAGCTGACGGCGCTCTTATCCAGAACATCACCTTGTTTGCGGTGCTCATCTACGAGCTGGTCGGCCCCTTACTCACCCGACAGGCGCTGGCCGCCGCCGGAGAGATCCATCCCATGCCGGACGAGGTCAAGCACCGTCGTCTGCACAAGCTGGCCGCCGCCGAAAAGAAAGAACAATAAGACTATACCGAAATCGCCGTGGGAGCAATGCTCCCACGGCGATTTTTAACAAGCTTTCTATGAAGCGGTGCCGATGACAAGCCCGTTATATAAGCCGTATGCCATAACCACACGCTTGCTGTCCGGTACGATTATCGATTATCTGTTATCTATATAATTAAATGGGAAAACCGGGGGTGCCTGACGGCACTCCCGGTTTTCCGTAGAAGGAAACATACGCAAGGAATACTCTTAGTTAGGTGTCAAGGATTACTTTTTGGTGTACTCCTTGACCTTGGCGGTGGCGGTAGCGGCCGCCGTCTCGCACACGTTCTGCATCTTGCCCAGCTCGATGGCGACCTGGTTCTCAGCAGCGTGACGCACGCCAACCCAATCGTTACCGGACCAGCCCTTATCGATGAGGGTCAGAGCGCCCTGGAAGTACTCGAAGTACAGGGGGCTCTTCTGGAAGTTGACCAACTGGGTGTGACGGAAGTACTTCTCCAGCACCTTGTTAGCAAATACGTTGGCGCCGGCAGGCTCGAACTTGTTCAGGTCGAGGAAGTAACGCAGGAAGTAGTAAGCAGCTTCGCCGTTCTTGGCACCCTTACAGATACCGTAGCCACGGTAGCCCAGAGGCTGGTAAACCAGCTTCTGACCCTCGAAGGAGTTGGGCAGCGGCACCACGCCGATGTCGGAGGGAGCCAGATTCTTGAAGTAGCCGTCGTACTTCAGACCGTAGGTACCAGCCATACAGATACCGATCTGGCCGGAAGCAAAGCTTTGGATACCGTAACCGCCGGCCAGACCCTGGTCCACGGCACGAGCCATGTACTGGATAGCCTTAACCAGCTTGGGGTTGGTGCTCTGACCGGAGAAGGTACCGGTGTTCTGGTCGTAGTTGATGAGGGACACGCCCATCTGCTCGGCCAGGGTCATGGACTCCAGGATACCGCCCTTGTAGCCCAGCTTCTTGGCATCTTCCATGCACTTGAAGAGGTTC
>SVPB01000056.1 GCA_015066065.1 Oscillospiraceae bacterium
TGCCGGAGGGGATCACCGCCGCCGATGCCACCTATATGGCCATACGCTTTAAGATTACCGGTGGTACGGCGGAGCAGTATTCCAGCGTGAGTTTCCGTTTGGGTGATGCCAGCTTTATCGTGCTGACTAACGCATACCTGATCGATAAGACCACCGGTGCGGTGTCTAATCCTAATTTGTCGGGGAATCTTCTTGGTATCACTGGCGAGTTTGACGGTTGGCTCATGATTCCTTGGCATAGCCTTTACCTGGCACAGAGAGAGTTTATTCAGTCCACCGGCGGCACCATTCAGTGTTATTTCCATTCCGAGCTGTGCACCACGGCCTCGCATGGCAAGGATACCGCCAGCGATTGGCGTGAGAAGATCTTGTGGCTGGGCGACGTGATGCTCGTGGATGATGAGGCGCAGTTCCTTAAGACGTATGCGGACAAGGTAGTGGCAGAAAAGGGAATGACTTTTTCCGATTCCGATATGCACGTTATCCGTGGCGCCTTTCAGCAGATGCCCAACACGTTTGAGGCGACCATGCGCTTCCCTGCCGATTATCATCCATCCTTCCGGGGCGGTGTGGTGATTGGTAATAACGGGTACAAACGGGAAAACCTAAACTTCCAGATCGCGGCTAATGGTCATCCGCAGATATATGCCCGGCATGATGGAACAGCGTATACCATGACCTTTGATGAGGTGAATGTATACACGGGAGAATCGACGCATATCGCTATTGTGAACGATTCTCAAGCCCAGACGATGACCTGTTACGTTAACGGTGTGGCGGCGCAGACCATAGAGGGATACCTGTGATGTTTGCAACCGGGTGACCGTGGAGGAGCTGCCGGCTCTCGGCCACCGCTACACCGATGTACTGGACGAGACCTGCAGCGAGTGCTCCCACAGCCGGGACGTGACTGCCGGCGTGGTGGGGATGATCCCCATCCGTACCATCTTCCAGTACGTAGGCGGCAGTGCGGATAACACACAGCTGGGGGCGGCGGAGAACTCCGCCGTGTACACGGCCAACGGCAAGGAGTATACCGCTTTCCGTATTCCCGGCAAATATGTGACCGACACCGCCGATTTCTCTACCATTGTGCTGGATGGGGTATCCTATCCTATTCTGGAGAGAGGGATCATCCTCGGCTTGGAGGGACAGGAATTGACGGTGAACAGTCCCAACAAGGTGGCGGTGACCGAAAACTTCCGCCAAAAGTATTGGGAATACGATGCCGCTACCAAGACGGTAACCTATACCGCCCTGGTTAAGAACGTGACCCGAGAGAATAAGAACGTGCGTTACATCGCACGGTCTTACGTCAAGGTAAGCATAAAGGGCACGGTGCAGATCGTTTATAGCGACACCAGCATCGCCTTCACGCCGCAGAGCGTTTACAACAGCACGGTAAAGGTGCTGCAGGCCCAAGGCAAGGCGGCTCCCATCTGGTTCAAGTCGGATCAGTTTGACGACGGAATCATAGAATTGGAGTAATGCATAAAACCTCCCGCAACAAGGTACACTACCGTTATCTTGTTGTGGGAGGTTTTTTTATGCCGGAACGATGTGGTCGATACACGGTGACCTTATCCAACCGCCCCAGTATCATCAGCTATGCGGCGGTGGCTGGTAAAAAGGAGGGGCAGGGGCCTTTGGGCCGTTGCTTTGATGCGGTGTTTGAGGATGCCCGTCTGGGATGCAAAACGTGGGAGCAGGCGGAAAGTGCCTTACAGCGAGAGGCCATGACCCGAGCGCTGGATAAAGTAGGGCTGTCTCCCAGCCAGCTGCAATATCTTTTTTCCGGTGATCTGCTCAACCAGAACATTGCCTCCACCTTTGGCCTGCGGCAGATGCAGGTACCTCTCATCGGGCAGTTCGGTGCCTGCTCCACCATGGGCCAAACCATGGCAATGGCGGCCATTTTTGTGGACAGTGGGGCGGCGGATCTATGCGGTGCGCTGACCTCCTCTCACTTCTGCACCGCCGAGCGACAGTTCCGCTATCCGCTGGAATACGGCGGTCAGCGCGCTCCCACCAGCCAATGGACGGCTACCGCCTCCGGTGCGGTGGTTGTTGGCCGTGGGCAAGGGGTCAGCATCCGGGCGGTGTGCATCGGCAGGGTGCAGGACCTGGGGGTGACCGATATGAACAACATGGGAGCCGCTATGGCTCCGGCGGCGGCGGACACGCTGGCGCATTTCTTTTCGGATACCGGTACCGGCCCCGAGGACTATGATTGCATTGCCACCGGCGATCTGGGAGAGGTGGGCAGTGCCCTTAACCGGGATCTTTTGTCTCGTAAGGGATATACGCTGGATGACCGCTACGTGGACTGTGGTTTATTGCTGTTTGATCGACAGACCCAGGACGTCCATGCCGGTGGTTCCGGATGCGGTTGCTCGGCATCGGTGCTGTGCGCCTATTTTCTGCCGCGTTTGGAGAGGGGAGAGCTGAAAAATCTGCTGTTTGTGCCTACCGGGGCTTTGATGTCACCTACCTCCTCCCAGCAAGGGGAGAGCATCCCCGGTATCGCACACGCGCTCCTGCTGTCCGCCGAAAAATAAGGGTTGCGTTCCGTGGCAAAATGCGGTAAAATAGGGTGATTATACTATGCGTGGAGGAATCACCTTGGATATCAAAGAGTTTGCCGGCAAGGTTGGCACCACCGAAGGGGAGATCCTGCGGCGGCGCACCTTTGCCATTATCTCTCACCCCGACGCCGGTAAGACCACCCTGACGGAGAAATTACTGCTGTACGGCGGTGCGATCCAGCAGGCCGGTATGGTTAAGGGTAAAAAGAATAACAAACACGCCGTCTCCGACTGGATGGAAATCGAGAAACAGCGTGGTATTTCGGTCACCTCTTCGGTAATGCAGTTTAACTACAAGAATTACTGCATCAATATTCTGGACACTCCCGGTCACCAGGACTTTTCGGAGGATACTTATCGCACCTTGATGGCGGCAGACTCCGCCGTGATGGTTATCGATGCCTCCAAGGGCGTGGAGAAGCAGACTATCAAGCTGTTTAAGGTCTGTCTGTTGCGCAACATCCCCATTTTCACCTTTGTCAACAAGATGGACCGGGAAGCCCGTAACCCCTTTGACCTGATGGAGGAGATCGAATCGGTGCTGGGTATCCGCACCTATCCCATGAACTGGCCCATTGGCTCCGGCAAGGAGTTTAAGGGTGTCTATGACCGGGAAGGAAGCCGCATCATCGCCTTCAGCGCTAACGACGACCAATCCAACGCCCAGCATGAGGTGCAGGCTACCACCGTCGATCTGCAGGATGAAAGCCTGCGTGGAATGCTGGGGGATCATCTCTACAGCACCCTCACCGATGACGTGGAGCTGCTGGACGGTGCCGGCTACGATTTTAATATGGACGAGGTATCTGCCGGTCGGCTGACGCCGGTATTCTTCGGTTCTGCCTTGACCAACTTCGGCGTGGAGCCTTTTCTGGAGGAGTTTCTGCGCATGACGACAGCGCCGCTGGGACGTAATTCCGACGCTGGTCGTATTGATCCCTTTGATCATAACTTTTCTGCTTTTGTTTTCAAGATTCAGGCCAACATGAACAAGGCACACCGTGACCGGGTAGCCTTTATGCGCATCTGCTCGGGCAAATTCGAAAAGAACATGGAAGTGTTTCACGTGCAAGGGGGCAAAAAAATGCGCCTGAGCCAGCCCCAGCAGTTGATGGCGGAATCCCGTGAGATCGTAGACGAGGCTTACGCCGGTGATATCATCGGTGTATTCGATCCGGGCATCTTCTCCATTGGTGATACCATTTGCTCCGGCAACGATCATTTCTGCTTTGAAGGCATTCCCACCTTTGCCCCGGAGCATTTTGCTCTGGTACAGCAGGTGGATACCATGAAGCGCAAGCAGTTTGTCAAGGGTATTACCCAGATCGCTCAGGAAGGCGCCATCCAGATCTTTCAGGAGCTGGGCGGCGGTATGGAAGAGGTCATCGTCGGTGTGGTAGGTGTTCTGCAGTTTGAAGTGCTTACCTATCGGCTTAAGAACGAGTATAACGTAGACATTCGCATGAGCAACATGCCCTACCAATATATTCGCTGGATCGCCAACGAGGAGATCGACGTTAAGGGCCTCAACCTGACCTCCGATACCCGCCGTATCCAGGATCTGCAGGGGCGGCCACTGCTTTTGTTTACCAACAGCTGGAACATCACCTGGGCCACCGAGCATAACGCCACCCTGGAGCTGTCCGAGTTCGGCCGCAACGAAGCATAATGAAAGTCCCGACTACCGTCACGGTAGCCGGGACTTTTTTATCGACAGGACAAATTGACGTAGCGTACACTAATAGGGCAGGGTTTATCCGTTTACGGCGGCAAAATCGTACGCACCGGATGGCGCATACAGGATATAGCTGGCGGCGCCGCCGTCCCGGCAGGCCTTAAGCAGGGCTTTGAGGGCATGGCCATCGAGGCTTTCCGCCTGCAGAAGCGGTGCCAACAAGGGCTGCTGTTCCTTCTCAATGACCTTGATACGGGTAGCCATCTGGCGTACGTAGGTGGCGATGTCCTGCTGTGCGCCTATGATCGGCGCGGCAACGGTAGCGTGGAAGGTGAGAGGGTTACCGCCGTAGACCTGGGTCTTTTCGCCCAAGGCGCTGTCGGCGGTGCAGGCGAGGATCACCGGGCAGGTGTCTCCCAACAGATTCTCCATCTCGTCCACGAAGGTGGTGAGTATCTCACTGCGGCTCATGTTCACGTTGGAAGAGGAGCCGAAGCTGGCACCGCTGGTCTGTGCCGGGAATTGCACCCCATCCAGCAGAATACCTTGAGCGCCCATGGCTTTCAGCTCTCGTGCCAGGTCAATGAGGTACAGATGCGCGGCATCGGCGTAGGGGTTAAGCCATGCCTGACCGCCGTTACCGGGTTTGCCGTCGTACCATACCCAGCTGCTGTTGCCGGCAGGGGTAATACGGGCATCCGCCAGCACACGGGCGGCGGCATTATCCTTAAAAGCGTACATCCGGACGATGGGACGCAGGCCGGCTTGCCGTATCTGGGCAAACAGCTGCCCCACCTGTTCGCCGGTGAGGGCTCCCTCCACAAAGCTGCCTACCTGCTGTGCCCGTTCGGTGGCAGACTGGTAGTACAGTGCGCCGGTATTATCCTTCATCTCCACCACTACGGCGTTAAAGCCGGCCTTGGCGGCGGATTGCAAAGTACCAGCCAGATTGGCGGAATCCGCCAAGGCGTCGGTCGGCAGATAGAAGGCACGCATACCGTCGGTTAAGGTCGTGGCCGGCCCCGGTGCCGGGGCGGTCGTGGTGGTCGTGGTGGCAGAGGTGGCGGACGTCTGCTCGTCGTTATTCGGCTGGCTTACGGAGGGGGCGGTGTTCAGCAGATACTTGGCACCAAAGAATCCCGTGGCCACGATGGCCGCCGCCACCAGACAGGTGCCGGCTATCCGTAAGAAGGGGTTGCGGCGTTTAAAAACCGAACGCCGTCCCCGATGAAGTTTCTGCCCCATAACGGGTCTCCTTTCTTCTGCCTCAGATCAGTTTAAAGTCAGAGGTAAAGCCCATGAGTGCCAAAGCCACCAGACCGATGTATACCAAGGTGGCCGGCATACCGCGAAAGGCGTCGGGCATATCCGGGTTATCCAGTCGCTCAATGCCTTCGGCGGTGATCCAGGATATGGTGCCGAAGGCCAGGCAGGAACCGATAGCCAGACCAATGATGCCTCCCAGACCGGAATGGAACTTCACATTGGCTACCAGGGCGATGCCGAACACCAGATTGTTAAAGGCGGCCACCGGCAGCATAGAGCTGACACGGCTGTAAAGCCGGGGCAGCCAACGTCGACAGATGGGGGTGATCAGCACATACAGGGCTACCGTGATCCCGGATAGGATGACCGGCCGCCAGTAGTTGGTAATGGCGGTGCCCAGCCACCGATCCAACGGGTAAGCCAGCAGTACCGTCATGACGCTGAAAAAGGTAAGTACACCGGTAAAGGGCCAGATGTTTTTGGGCTTGCGCACCGTGTGCATCACGAGGGAGGAGCCAAAGCCGGTGGTCAGCACAATGTTCTGCAACAGCGCAATGGTCACAAAGAAGGAGAGCAGGTCCGACAGGTCGGTGGTAAGATCGCGCAACAGGTCGCTCATTGATGCTCCTCCTCCTTCCGACGGAAATAGGCGGTGATATGCTGTCTGGCCCACTGCAGCAGTGCCGCCATGAACCCCAGCAGGATAAAGGCGGTAAAGGGCGCCGCGGCTTCGGGCAGTACCAAGGCGGTACTGCTAAGCGGTTTGCCCCAGAGAGTACCGCTGATGGCAATCTCTCGCAAAGCAGAGATAAGGCAGATAACGAGACCAAAGCCGAGGGTACTGCCAACGGCGTCAATGACCGTCTCCAACGGCTTGACGGTGGAGGCAAAACCGATGCTGCGAGAGTAAATCATGTTGACCGCAATGAGGGGGATAAACAGATATAGCTGAGCGTACAGCTTGGTGGAGATGTAGTTGTCCAGCACGTAGCCGGCGCCCATCATCAGGAAGGTGGCCAGCAGCACGTACAGCGCCGGGCGCACCCACTTTGCCAGATGCTTACCCACGAAGGAGATGACCAGGCTCAGGGGAATCATGACCAGAGCAGTGCAGACGGTCAGCACCACGCCACTCTGCAGATTCACACCCACGGCAATGATGGGGCACAGCCCTAATGCCTGTGCCAGCACCACGTTGTGGGTGACAGCGTTTTCTACCAGATCGCCGGCGGTGACCCAGAACAGACGGTTGGCTTTTTTACGCTTACTCATGGGCGGCCACCTCCCGTCGCATGCGGAACAGCCGCAGCAGTCGGCGACGTCCGTGCCAGCTCCATCGGTCAATGATGGGGGAAAGGGTGTTCATCACCAAGATGGCAAAGCAGCTTCCGGCTTCCAGCCGGCCGATGTGTTGTAACAGCATTACCAGAATACCGGCGAACACCCCATAGATGGCGCGGCCGATGACGTAACGGGGGCTGGTCACCGGGTCATTTAGCAGAAACACGCCGGTAAACAGCACGTATCCGGAACACATCTGGTACGCCGCGCTGTAGGTGCCGCCGACACCGCTGTACGGGACCAGCAGCGCAAACAGGAAACAGGTGCCCAGGTACGACACGGTCATGCATAAGGAGGTGGTGCGGCGAAAGACCAGAAAAGCGGCACAAGCCAGAAGAATGAGGGTGGCGGTACCGCCGATAGGACCGGCAAAATCGCCGGTAAGCAGCTGCATACCGGAAAGTCCCGGGTTAGCTCCTGCCCGCAGTTGGCCGGCAATGGAGGTTTCGGTGATCACGCTTTCCGGGGCTAAGTAAAAATCCGTAGGTAGGATGACCGATTTATCAATAGCCGGGTAAAGGAACATGGACTTGGGGAAGCAGTAGGATAGAATGGCGATACCGGCGGCGGCAGGATTAAACACGTTGCGGCCGTATCCACCAAAGGGAGCCTTGACCACGATGATGGCAAAGGCGGAACCCAGCATGGGCATCCACATGGGCGCCATGGGGGACATCACCAGACCAATGAGCACGCCGGTGACAGCGGCACTGCCATCCAGCAGGGTGGCCAGAGGCTTGCGGCGTAGCAGGCAGCAGACCCCTTCGCACACCATAGCGGACAGCATACTCAGCACCACCACCCACGCCGGACGCATACCGTAGTTAAATACGGAAAAAGCGCACAGGGGCAGAGCCGCCAGCAGTACGTCCATGGTCATGCGGCGAGAGGTAGTCTCGGTGCGGATCACGGGTGCGGATAGATTACTCACTGTCATCCCCCTCCCAGTTGAAGAATAGGGTGCCGTCGGTTTCGCCGGCACGGATCACATCGACCGCTACCGGGCGCATGGACGGACATACATAGGAGCACACGCCACAGCCGTCGCACTCCCATGGAGCCAGATGCTGCAGGCGTTCGTAATGCATATTTTCCAGTCGTCGCACGATCTCATAGGGCAACAGCTGGGCGTGACATACCGCCGCACAGCGACCACAGCCGATGCAGGGCTGGGCGGTGCGGATCGCCCGGGGACGCATGACCAGCAGGGTGGTGACCCCCGGCAGGAGAGGAATTCGCCGGGTGGGGCAGGCAAGGCCGGTCATGGCATCGCCCATCACCAGGGTGGCATCCTCATCGGCATGGCAGAAGGCGAGCAGGTCACCGATATCGGTCCCGTACGGCACCCGTACGTTCTGGGACGCCGGAACACCGTCACCGGCCACCGTCACCACCACATCGGTGGAGGGCAGTCCTTGGCGCACCGCTTTGGCCAAAGCCAAGCAGGCTTGTGCACCGATGCGAAACACCTCGGCTTGTCCATCGGCAAAGGCGGTGACCGGATATTCGTCCTCTACGGTGAACACGTTAATCCGGCCGATGGCACGCTTAAGCGCTCGCCGTCGTTCCCGGGGCAATAAGGTGGCGATATGATAGCGGGTAAACCGCAGGGCTTTGGCCGCTAACTGCAGACCCACCAGCACCATCTCCGGATCCTCCTGAAGGACGGCCCAGGAAGCGCTGCCAAACACATCGTTTTCGGTGGCATCGGCGACCAGCACCGAATCCATGGCGGCTGCGTCATCGGGGGGCAGCTGCCAGGCGGCCAGCTTCTCCCACAAGGGAAGGCCGTCCCGTTCGTCATAGATGGCTGCCTGCTGAGCGATGGCCAGGATCTCCTCTGCTTCGAGCTCCTGGTTGGTGCTGTGGGGGAGGGATTCCCGGCGGTCACCGTCGGGGAGTATTTCGGCGCACACCATATCTCCCAGAAGAGGATGGTTGAGTACCACGGCACCGCTTAAGGTACCGCTGATGGGCGAGAGAATGGAAGCGTTGTTCTCCGGGCTGGTATAGATAAGCTGTCCGGCGGCAAGGACGGCATCCTCCTGCGTCAGGATAGCAGGATAGGGCAGCTCGTCGTTGCCCGAACGGAGCAGTGGAATACGCACCGCCTGCGTGGGCGTCATGGTAGCGATGGGCTTGTGGGGGGCCGCCCCTTTTTGGAAGGGAAGGGCCACGCCGGGGGCAAAGGGCCGCATAGGATCACACCTTTCTCGGAAAAGATTCCCGTAAACGATCTCCTATAGAGCATCGGGTTGTTCGTGATGTATGATGGAACCAATCAGTTTTGATGGGAGGGATGACCGTGAAGGTCGAAAGGATCCGCGAAGATGGGTTGCGTATATGGTTGTCGGATGAAGAAATGGCAGGCTGGGGGGTCACCTACGACACCTTGCGGCGGGGAAACCCCCGTACCGACCGACTCATCCGGCAGATACTGCGTCGGGTACGTCAGGAAAGCGAAGATTGGGAAAGCTGTCTGTTGGAAGCGATTCCGGTGGAGGGCGGATGCCTGGTGTTGGTCAGCTTGGTGCGCCCCCGGGAGCCGGAAGAACAGCCGATGGCGTGCCGGGTAGGGGATGAGGAATCCTTATTTCAGCTGGCGTCACAGATGGAGATGGCCGGCCCTTTTCCTCCCAGCTCCCTCTACGGCATGCCGTGGGGATACATATTGACCCTCTCAGCGCACCCGTCCTTGACGGCCGAGCACCGTCGACTGGCGGAGGAGTACGGCCATCCGGTATACGGCGCCGGCGCTTTGGCGGCGGCCCGGGAATACGGTTGCTTGTTGGCCGAGGGCAACGCCTTGGAACAGCTTACAGGGCGTGTACCGCCTTCACCAGATCCGCAGGCGATTCCGCATTAAACAACGCACTGCCGATGACCGCTATATCCGCACCGGCAGCGGCAGCGACCGGAGCAGTGGCGGCGTTGATACCACCATCCACCTGCAGACGAACGGGAAGTCCCCGGCGGACGATCTCCTGCCGCAGGGCGGTAACCTTAGGCATCATATCCGCCATAAAGCTTTGGCCACCAAAGCCGGGCTCCACCGTCATCACCAGCACCATGTCCACCATGTCGAGGTAGGGGAAGGCCTCCTCGGCTGGCGTGGCTGGCTTGAGGGTGATGGCGGTCTTTTTACCCAAAGAGTGGATATGCTCCAGCGTAGGGCGGATAGGATCGGCGCACTCCAGATGAATGTTGATCATATCGGCACCGGCCTTGGCAAAGGCGTCCACCAGCCGGTCGGGGTGCTGCATCATCAGGTGCACATCGAAGAACATCTCCGTGTGGGGGCGCATAGCCGCAATGACCGGGGGGCCAAAGCTCAGGTTAGGGACAAAGACCCCGTCCATCACGTCCAGATGCACCATGTCGGCTCCCGTATGCTCTACAAAAACCAGTTCGTCCGCCAAAGCGGAAAAATCACAAGTTAAGATAGAAGGAGAAACATCCATCGTCTTATACCTCCTATAATTACTACTACTATTCTACTTTATTTTAGGCCAAAGGTCAAGTGGAGAGGATTTCCGGCAAAGCTGCCAGATGATGGATGACTGGTACACCATCGGCAAGAGGGGTACGGTAGCAAGGGTGATCCGCCGGCCGGGGATAGTCAATATATACCGTACGCATGCCTGCTGAGGCAGCTCCTTGCATATCATTGATGGGGTGGTCGCCCACGTATACGCAGTCTTCACAGGCCACACCCAGCCGTCCGGCTACCCGCCGAAACAGGGTGGGATCGGGCTTGTGTATCCCTTCGTCACCGCTGACGGTGACAATATCCATGATAGGACGCAGACCGGTGGCATCCAACTTGCAATTCTGTATCAAGGAGCTGCCGTTGGTGATGACACCGATCAGCCATCCCTGCTGATGCAGGGTATCCAGCACGGACAAGCAATCTGCCTCCGGGATACAGCAGAAGGCGTAGCTGACAAAGAAGCTCCGGACAGCTTGGTCCAGGTCGACTCCGTCAGGCGTAAAGCGAGCGATATAGTCACGGAAGGTGCCCTTCATGCCGTAGCCGTGCCCGTTGGCTTCGAACATGGCTGTGGCAAAGGCTTCTTTTTGAAGGGTGTCCAGATCCGGGTGATACCGGTCAGCAAAGCGACAGACAGCACGGAGAAAGGCCTCATCCCGCTTGTGCAGGGTATCGTCAAAGTCGAACAGCACGGCGCGCACACGACCGGTAGGAGCAAACAGGGCGGCCGCTTCTTTGGCATCCTTTTGTATTTGTGCTTGTAAGCTGTCAAGGTCAGGGAAGGCAATCTCGTCCCGGAGAAACGCCACCGGGTACACCGCCACCGTCTGACCGTACACATCCCCGTCAAATCCGTCGATCCACGTCTCTGCCAAGGGTCGATCTGCTCCTACCGTGGGGCGTCGGCCGATGTTGGTGACACCGTGGTAGACGGCATTGCCGATCTCGATGGAGGAGACGTATACGCCAAACCGGGG
>SVPB01000057.1 GCA_015066065.1 Oscillospiraceae bacterium
ACCAGCTGGGGATACCGGGCGGCAAAATACACCGCCTGCAGTCCGCCGCAGCTCATACCCACCGGCAAGCAGCGGTCAGCCAAGCCGTATTCCTTCACAAGAAATGCCGCCAATCGCGCCTTGCGGTGGTCGTCCTCCTCGGTGTGCCACCGGGTATCGTTGGCCACATAGGCCAGATAGAAGCCTCGCTCCAGCAACGCCAGCTCCAACGTCGGGAAGGCATCAAAATACTCGGTCTTGAGCATCCAGCGCCGGCCCTTGTCGGGTTGCCGGGGGATGACGAGATAGGCTTGTTTTCCTTCAAACATAAAGCTATGACGCTCAAATCCGCGCCAGGTATCGACTGTGTACATAGCATGCGCCTCCTTTACCTATCATTATAGCCCATTTGATCGTATAAACAAGAAATATCGTCCCCTGCAATGGGACGATATTCCTCTACTTATTTTTTTGTCCATGTGGAGGGTATAAGCGCAAACAGCAAAGGATAAATCTCCAATCGGCCAAACAGCATGGCGAAGGATAGGGTCACCTTGGACAGGCCGGAGTAGGCAGCAAAGTTGCCGGCCGGTCCCACCGCACCAAAGCCGGGGCCGACGTTATTAAGGCAGGTAACCGAGGCGGACAGGTTGGTCTCCATATCAAACGGCTCGATGCTCAGGATAAGGAAGGTCACCGCAAGAATAAGGAAATACAGCACTAGATACACGCCTACCCCGTTGACGGTGCCGTCGTCCACCCGTTTGCCTTCCAGCTTAACCACCCCCACCGAACGGTGGTGCAGATGATGCTGCAGGTCACGGCGTGCCGACTTGACCGCCAGCATGAGACGGGATACCTTGAGGCCGCCGCCGGTGGATCCGGCGCAGGCGCCTATAAAGGTCAACAAGAACAGTACCGCCTTGGACAGACCCGGCCACAGCGTATAGTCGGCGGTGGCGTAGCCGGTGGTGGTGATGATGGAAGACACCTGAAACATGGCGGTGCGGATGGTCTCCTCCGCCGTCTCGTATAGCGACCAGATGTTGGCGGTGATGATGCCGCAGGCTACCAGCACAATGCCCAGATAACACCACAGCTCACGGCTCTTAAGGGCGGTGCGCAGCTGCCGTACCAGGATGAGATAGTACAGATTAAAGTTCACGCCAAACAACAGCATAAACACGGTAATAACCCATTGCAGATAGGGGCTGTATCCGGCCACGCTGTCGGCACGGATGCCAAAACCGCCGGTGCCGGCTGTGCCGAAGGTGTACACCAGGCTATCGAATAGAGGCATACCGCCGCAAAGCAGCAGAATCGTCTGCACCACCGTCATGCCGATGTAGATAAGATACAGCACCTTAGCCGTATCCCGGACACGGGGCACCAGCTTACCCACAATAGGGCCGGGCATCTCCGCGCGCAGGATGTGCATGGAACGGCCACTGCGAGAAGGAACAATGGCCATGATGAGTACCAGCACCCCCATGCCACCCACCCAGTGGGTGAAGCTGCGCCAGAACTGCAGACCGCGTCCCAAGCTCTCCACATCCGTCAGGATGGAAGAACCGGTGGTGGTAAAGCCACTGACCGTCTCAAAAAACGCATCCACGTAAGAAGGAATGCCCCCGCTGATAGTAAAGGGTAACGCCCCCACCACCGACATGAACAGCCACGCCAGTGCCACGATGACAAAGCCTTCCTTGGCAAATATCACCTGACTCCGAGGACGGCTGATAAGGGTCAGCAGGGTACCTCCTGCCAACGCCACACCGGCGGTGATGGCAAACGCCCACAGGGCGGTGTATTCCCTGTTCAGATAGCACACCAGCAGGGGCAGTAACAAAAGGGCTGATTCCAGTCGGACGATCTGTCCCAGCATATAGAAAACCATTCGTCGATTCATAGCAATTACCCTTACCCCAAAATATCCGACAGATCCTGCAGGCGATGACCGGCACACATGACCACTACCCGGTCGCCGGGCAGGATCATATCATCACCGGTGGGAATGATAGGAGACCGGTTGCGCAGGATGCCGGCGATCAGAATGTTGGATTTAAACTTCAGCTCCTTGAGGGGACGGCGCACCAGACGGGCGTCGTCCTTCACGTTAAACTCCACCGCCTCCGCCTGATCGTCCATTAACGTGTAGAGGGTCTCGATGTTACTGCCCATAGAATTCTGCAACGCCCGGGCGTACCGCACCAGCACGTCGGCGATAATATCCCGGGGAGACACCACGCTGTCCAGGCCCAAGCGTTCCGCCAGAGCGCCCAGCTCATCCCGGTTGACCTTGGAAACCACCTTGGGCACGTCATGAGAAGAAGCGAAGAAGGACAGCAGGATATTCTCTTCATCCATGCCGGTGAGGGACACAAAGGCGTCCATATCTCCCAGGCCTTCCTCCAGCAACAGCTCCTGCTTGGCGCCGTCGCCGTTGATGATCACCGCCCCGGGCAGCGCCTCACACAGCTCCTCGCACAGCGCCCGATCGGATTCGATGATCTTCACATGGCTGCCGGCGGTCAACAAGCGCTTGGCCAGATAATAGGCCGTGCGACTGCCGCCCAAAATCATCACGTTACGCGCCTGCTTGGAGGTGAGGCCCATGGACTTCATGAGCTTATGGATCTCCGCTGATGCGGCGGTCAGGCCAATGTGGTCCCCTGCCTGCAGAATAAAGTTACCGTCCGGGATGTAAACGGTGTTACCACGCTGTACCAGGCACACCAGGAACTTGGCCTTATGCTTGCCGCGCAGAGCGCTCAGGGACTGCCCCACAAACGGCGAATCCTCCTTAAGGCGCATCTCCACCATCTCGAAATTGCGCCGGGAGAAGGTCTCCACCTTCATGGCGGAGGGCAGCTTGAGCAGATGATACAGTTCATCCGCCGCCAGTCGTTCGGGATTGATCGCCATGGACAGACCCAGCTGTTGCTTAAAGAACACCAGGCTATCGTCGTTGTATTCCGGCTTGCGAATGCGGGCGATGGTCTCCTTGGCACCCATCCGACGTCCCACAAAGCAGCTGAGCATGTTCTGCTCATCCGATCCGGTAACCGCTACCAGCAGGTCGGTCTTATCCACCCCGGCTTCCGCCAGGGTCTCGCAATCCACGCCGTTACCGCACACGCCCATGACGTCATGGATGTTGGTGACCTCCTCCAGCAGACGGGGGTCACTCTCCACCACAGTCACGTCATGACCTTCCGCTACCAAGCTCTTAATGATGGTCAGGCCGATCTTACCGCACCCCACCACAATAATCTTCATGCGTATAACCTCCGTTACCGGTTAATTAACGATTATCATTATAGCACCTTCCACCACCGTTTGCAACCGGGAAAAAAGCAAAAGGACGAAGCCATCAGGCTTTCGTCCTTTTTGCTTAAACTATGTGTCTTTTGCTCATCAGAATCCTATGCTGCTTTCACGCCGGTTGTCGCTATCTTCCGTGCGGCGGATGGCAAAGACAAGGCTGACGACGTCCTCGTCCACCTTTTCCGGCTCGCCGCCATCCCAGACGTACAGGGTACCCTTTCTCCGGGAACCATCCCAATCCGCCAGGAAGGCGACCTGTCCGTCGCCCAAAAGCACAGCCGTGGTCGATAACCCTGCCACGTGCACGTCATCCGCGATCTTCTCCACATCGCCGTCCCACACGTTGAGGGTGCACCGGCCGTTTTTCTTATCCACATCGGTGGCGTAATAGATGGCATCACCATCGCTGCACAAGATGCCGGCCACCTCACTGTCGATCAGCTCACCGTCCTTGTACAGTTCAAACAGGTCGTTCTGCTCGTTTTTAGTGTAGAAGACCAAGTCGTCCTCCTGCATCAGCAGCCTCCACACATCGCTGTCCAGCTTTTCCGGAGCATCCGGCACACCGCCGGAAATGCTTACCCGGAACAGATCGGCCTTGTTGTCCAACTCGTTGTCTAAGTAATACAGGGTTTCGCCGTCGCTGGTCAAGCCCAAACGGGAAGGCTCGTTACAGGTAACAGGCGTAACCGTTCCCTCTGCCACCACGTACATCCCATCCTCATTAGCGTACACAAAAACGGGAACGTCCGCCGCATCCGTAGACCTCTCGGACGTGTAAGCGCCCAGCTTGGTTATCTCACTGCCGTCATAGTAGTACAGCACTTTATCGTCATCCTCACCGACGGTAAAGTGGAAACGGTCATCCTCGTATATCTTGAGCCGAATATTCACCGGTTCATCCATCAGCTTCTCTTTGTCGCCGCCGATCTCCTGCTTATAGAAGGCGCCGTCAGCAACGTAGTATACCGTGTCAAATGCCTGATTGATCCAATGGGACGATACCTCTTCGGCAATCTTTATCTTATCCTCGCCCAGCTCCCAATAGTACAGCGTCAGGTCGTCGGCAAACACCACCCGATCCGCCTCCGCAGAGGCCCAATAGCGGTTCTTACCCACATGGGAGGCAATCTTCTGCTTCTCCTCTAGGTTGTGATAATAAAGGTCCTTTTCTCCGGTAACGTAGATCACCTGATCGCCATTGATGCTGGCCGTGAAGCTGTCCACGTCCTTAGTAATCTCAATGACCTCGCCGTCCGGGTCGTCGCAGGGACGGCAAGCCAGTACACCATCGTCACGCAGGGAATCGCAATAAAACAGATTGCCGTTGTCTGCCAGGAAGGTACAACGATCCACGTAAGCCGCCGCCTTCTCCTGCTCCTTGGCGCTGGCAGAGCCCATGAATTCGTCGGTGACCTGCCACCCTTCCCCACCATCGGTGAGGAACACCTCGCCGTCCTTCACGTACAAAAGTCCAGCAGGAGCACCACCGGTCAGGGTGCAGAGCAGTAATACCGCCACCAGCACCGCCGCCACACCCACGGCGATCCATTTCTTAAACCTGATGATAAGACCCAGCGCATTGGGCTTGGCCGGTGCCGGGGGGGCCGCCGTTTCTTTTGCTTCGCCGCAAGTCGGGCAGGTCAACGCATTCTCCGGCAGCTCCTGGCCGCACTTTTCACACAGTTTCATCATCTTTCCTCCAGTCATATTCGATTTATCCGACAGACAAAGCTGTCAACACAGAGTTATTGTACTCTGTTTTTTTGCAAAAGTCCTATGCACAGCGCATAGTTGCAAAAAAATGTCGAATGTGGTATTATATAGTGAATAATGCTAAGAGGGGCTGTCGAAATGAAGAAGAATACCGCGCAGATCGTGGAGGAGCTTAAGCTGTGCCCGGATTTCAAGACCTTTTACGAACGCAACGAAGACCAGATGGTGCAGGAGGAGCTGGCAACCATGCTGGCGAAGCTGGTCGAGGAAAAAGGCCTGCGCAAGTCCGCTGTGTTTCAGAAAGCGGAGCTTAGCGATGTGTACGGATACCAGATCTTTTCCGGTCTGCGGCATCCCGAGCGCAAGAAGCTGCTGTGTCTGGCCATTGGCATGGAGCTGTCTCCGGAGGAGACCCAGGCGCTGCTCAAAGCAGCCGGTTACGCCCCTCTCTATGCCAAGCAGCCGGCAGACTGCATCGTGCTGTACGGTCTCTACAAGAAGTTGACCATACCGGAAATTAATACGCTCTTATACGAAAACGAGCTGGAGACGTTGGGGTAATTGCATGAAAACCTGTCCTTTCTGTCACACACAATTGGATAATCGCACCCGCTTTTGCGCCGTCTGCATGCGTTCTCTGGACGTCAAGCAGGAGTTTCACGCCAAGCGGAACCGCCGTATCGGGTGGCCGGTCTATCTGGCCGCCCCCTTGGCATTGGCGGTGGCAGTGACCACCGTATGGCTATGGCCACGCACCCCCTCGACGGCGGTCTCCCAGCCGGTGGGGGTCACCGATGCCATCCGTTCCACCACCACCGCGCCGGAGACCAGCGTCACCACCGAAGCCCCCATCGCCACGGTACCGGGCGTCACTACCACCGCGCCGGAAGGGACTTCCACCACCGCACAGACACCAACCACCCCCTCCGCTACGGCGGCTGATCCATCCACCACGGCAAGCCCTTCCACCACCACAACGACTACGACCACCACCGGGCCAACCACCACGACCACTACCGGGCCTATTCTTCCCCCGGTGGACGGACTGCCTCGGGTGGGTGACCGCTTCTATACCACCCCTCTGGTAGGAGAAAGACACAGCCTCAAGAATAATCCCACATACGAAGAGACCCGGCTTCTTTATCTGGAAGTCAAACAAGTGGTTTTTGATGCCGATGCTGTCACTATTACCTTCGAAATGTGCCCCAACGACGATTACGTCACCACCCCTTATCACTGCTACCCCGCTTACCAGCTGGTTGACGGGGACCCCGAAACGGAAGATAAGTGCGTTTCCAACGGCATCGGCTTCCAGAAGGCCGGCGTTCCGTTTGATGTCCGGTATATACTCCCCTATGGATGCTGGGGCAAAGCGCCTGAATTCGACTGGATGCCGGTCAGCGGCCTCATGTTTAACAAAAAAGGAACGCATCTCCAATATCTTACACTCAAGTGAGGTACTTATGACAAAAGATCGTTACGTACAACACCTTCTGGAGCATTACCAGATCGTGCACATACCCTCGGACAAACCGGGGCATCGGGTGCTCCATCTGCGGCATCAAAGGGAAGAGCAGGATATGATCCTGCGGCTGTATGATGCCCCGGTGGCCGCCTACGAATCGCTGTGCAACTACCGGTGCCGCAGTTTGCCGACGGTATACGATGTGGTTCCCCTGGAGGATGGCTGGGCGGTGCTGGAGGAGTACATCGATGGCGCCACCGTGGCGGATATTCTGATGGGAGAACGCTATGAGTATCCCCAGGCCAAGCAGGTGATGCTGGGGGTGTGCGAGGCACTTGTTCTGCTCCATAAGCTGGGGCAGGTGCACCGGGACATCAAGCCGGAAAACGTCATGATCGATCGCAACGGACGGGTGGTGCTCATCGACCTGGATGCCTCCCGTACCATATCCAGCGCCAGCTGTGATACCCAGATCATGGGGACGGTGGGATATGTTGCACCGGAGCAGCTGGGCATTGCCCAGAGTGACGCACGTACAGACATCTATGCGGCTGGGGTGTTACTCAATGTCATGCTCACCGGCAAGCATCCCAGCGAACAGATCGTCTCCGGCCGTGCCGGACGTATCGTGCGCCGCTGCACCGCTGTCAACCCAAACGAGCGATACGCCTCGGCTGAAAGGCTGGCACGGGCGCTGTAAAAATAGGTAAAAAAGAAAGGCTGTCAAGCATGACAGCCTTTCTTTTGTTTGCGATTACATCTTGGCGATCTCTTGCATCACAGCGTCGGCGTACTCAGCGCAGGTGTTGCCGCCGGGACGGCCGGTCATCTGCAGGGTATCGTTGCAGATGGCCAATGCCTTTTCCAGCTTTTCGGCCTCGTCCACCTTGGCGATATGACGCAGCAGCATAGCGGAGGCCTTCAGCACGCTGGCCGGGTTGGCATATTCCCCACGACCCATCTCGATCATACGGGGAGCAGAGCCGTGGATAGCCTCAAACATGGCGTAGCGATCGCCCACGTTGGCGCTGCCGGCCGTACCCACACCGCCCTGGATCTGGGCGGCCTCATCGGTGATGATGTCCCCGTACAGGTTGGGCAGTACGAACACCTGGAACTGACTGCGGCGTGCCTCGTTGACCAGGTTGGCCGTCATGATATCGATGTACCAGTCCTCAGCGGTGATGCCGGGATAGTCAGCGGCGATCTCATGGCAGATAGCGGAGAAATTACCGTCGGTCTTCTTCATGATGTTGGCCTTGGTAACAATGGCTACGTTATCCTTACCGTTGTTCTTGGCGTACTCAAACGCCGCCCGGGCGATGCGGCGGGTGCCGGCATCGGTGGTGACCTTAAAGTCCATGGCCAGCTTGCCGGGGATCTCCACACCACGGCTGCCCAGCACATATTCGCCTTCGCTGTTTTCACGGTAGAACACCCAGTCAATGCCCAGCTCCGGCACGGACACGGGACGCACGTTGGCGTACAGATCCAGCTCCCGGCGCATGGCCACATTGGCGCTCTCCAGATTACCGCCATGAGGGGTGGTGGTGGGGCCTTTAAGGATCACGTCGCACTCCTTAAGGGCAGCCAGGGTATCGTCCGGGATGGCCTTCCCCACTTCGGTGCGCTTCTCGATGGTCAACCCATCGATGTCACGAAACTCCACCTTGCCGGCCTTTACCTCGTCTGCCAGCAGGAACTCCAGCACCCGCTGGCCTTCCCGGGTGATGATGGGGCCGATGCCGTCACCGCCACAAATGCCGATGACAAGGTGCTCCAGATTGGCAAAATCCTTAACCTCTTCTCCCGCTTCCATGCGGTTCTGCCGTTCCAGCTGCTCGGTGATGAGCTGACGGAAGCTTTCGACGGCCTTATCGATGTACTGATTCATTGGTTTATTCCCCCATCTCTTTCGTGTAGGCAAGCAGGCCGCCTGCCTTTAAAATAGCTTTCTGTCGTTCGGTAAAATCGGCGCAAAGTGCCACCGTCTTCCCTGTAGTCTTATCGGTCATGGTGATGGTGCCGCTGTCCATGCCGGCATACACACCGGTCAATACCAGCGCATCGCCCTGAGAGATGGCATCGTAGTCCGCCGGATCCGCAAAGGTCAGGGGCATAATGCCGGCATTAATGAGGTTGGCCGCATGGATACGGGCAAAGGACTTGGCAATCACCGCACGCACGCCCAGATACAGAGGGACCAGAGCAGCGTGCTCACGGGAGGAGCCTTGACCATAGTTACTGCCGCCTACCACAATGCTCTTCCCTGCCGCCTTGGCACGCTCCGGGAAGGTGGTGTCGCATACACCAAAGCAGAACTGAGACAGATGCGGTATGTTGGAACGGTAGGGCAGGATCTTAGCGCCAGCCGGCATGATGTGGTCGGTGGTGATATTATCCCCCACCTTGAGGATAAGGGGTGCTTCCAGCGTATCCTCCTGGGGATGGCTCTGGGGAAACTCCTTGATGTTAGGACCACGCAGCACCTCTACGTCGGCGGCCTCTGCCTCGTCTGCCGGCAACAGAATGGCGCTGTCATCCACCTTAAACTGCTCGGGGAACTCGATGGCCGGCATGGAGCCCAGCAGCTGCGGATCGGTGATCTCACCGGTCACCGCAGCGGCCACCGCCGTTTCGGGGCTAACCAGATACACCTGACCATCGGCGGTACCACTGCGGCCTTCAAAGTTACGGTTGAAGGTACGCAGGCTCACGCCGCCGGAGTTAGGCGAAAAGCCCATGCCGATGCAGGGGCCGCAGGCACACTCCAGCACACGGGCGCCGGAGGCGAGGATGTCGCTGAGCGCACCGCAATCCGCCAGCATGGACAGCACCTGCTTGGAGCCGGGAGAGATGGACAGACTTACCGAGGGCTTGATGGTGCGGCCCTTCAGCAAGGCGGCTACCTTAAGCATATCCTGCAAAGAGGAGTTGGTGCAGGAGCCAATGCACACCTGATCCACCCGGGTACCCTTAAGAGAGGATACCGGCACCACCTTGTCGGGACTGTGGGGGCAAGCAATGAGAGGTTCCAGGGTGTTTAGATCGATATGCAGGATCTTATCGTACGTCGCATCCGGATCGCTGGCCAGAGGAAGATAGTCCGCCTCACGGCCTTCGGCGGCCAGGAACGCACGGGTGACCTCATCAGAGGGGAAGATGGAGGTGGTAGCCCCCAGCTCGGTGCCCATATTGGTGATGGTGGCACGCTCCGGTACGGTCAGGGTAGCAACGCCCTCGCCGCCCCACTCGATGATGGCGCCCACACCGCCCTTAACGGACAGCTGACGCAGGATCTCCAAGCTCACATCCTTGGCGGTAACGAAAGGACGCAAACGGCCGGTCAGCTCCACCTTGTACATCTTGGGCATGGTGATGTAGTAAGCACCGCCGCCCATGGCCACCGCCACATCCAAGCCGCCGGCACCCATGGCCAGCATGCCGATGCCGCCGCCGGTCGGCGTATGACTATCCGAGCCGATAAGGGTCTTGCCGGGCTTACCAAACCGTTCCAGATGCACCTGATGGCAGATGCCGTTGCCGGGACGGGAGAAATAAATGCCGTGCTTGCGTGCCACCGACTGAATGTACCGATGGTCGTCCGCATTTTCGAAGCCGGATTGCAGGGTGTTGTGATCGATGTACGCCACGCTTCGCTCGGTGCGCACCCGGGGGATCCCCATGGTCTCAAACTCCAGATACGCCATGGTGCCGGTAGCATCCTGCGTTAAGGTCTGGTCGATGCGCAGGGCGATCTCGGTGCCGGGGATCATCTCACCACTGACCAGATGCTCCTTGATGATCTTCTGTGCGATTGTCATTCCCATTGTAGTTAACCTCCGATCATATGCTCACGAGCGTTGCGGATGTGATCTACCGCCGCCTTTTCCGCCGCATCGCCGTCACCGGCAGCGATGGCCGCACAAATAGCCCGGTGTTCCTCCACCGATTGCAAGGCACGGGCTTTGTTCTCCACAGAGGCCCGACGGTACTTCTGCGCCTTGCGGTGCAGAGGTACCAGCACGCTCTGCAGGGTGATGCTGTTACAAGCGGCATACAGCAGCTCATGGAAGGTGTGATCCTGCCATTGCACGTGTTCCGCGTCGCTCTTCTGCACATAGAACTCCTGCAGCTCCACGGCCTCCTGAAGCTGTTTTAACATCGCCGGGGTGATATGGGCAGCGGCACGACGGGCAGCCATGCCCTCAATATGCAGGCGAATATCCAGAATGTCGGCGATATCCTCCCGGGTGATGCCCTGCACCACCACGCCCTTGCCGGTATCCCGCAGGATGTTCTCCTGCTCCAGGCGACGGATGGCCTCCCGGATGGGGGTACGACTGACGTTGAGCTCCTCCGACAGCCGGGCCTCGGTCAGCACCTCGCCGTAGGCGTACCGGCCGCTGAGAATATCATTCTCCAGCTTCTCAAACACAATG
>SVPB01000002.1 GCA_015066065.1 Oscillospiraceae bacterium
TCCCAATCAGCCACCTGAAAGGTGGGCACGGGATGGCCGGCAAAGGCCTCTGCCGACCGCTGTGCCAGCGCGATCGCCTCGGGGTCGATATCCACTCCATGCACCGCCGCCGGACGACCCAAAGCACACAGGCGCAGCGCCATGGCACCACAGCCGGTGCCCAGCTCATATACCGTCTCCCCCGGACGGGGGGCGGAAAAATGGGACAGCAGGATCGCATCGGTGCCAAACCGATGGTAAGCCGACACCGCCACCCGGGTGTCTCCGGCTACCTCCAGCCATTGTACCTCCTCCATGCTGTCCCCTCCTTACTTAAGTATCCGTCTTAAAAACTGGTTCGGGTCATTCATGTCACCCTATACACAATTGACCGAGCAGCGAGGCTGCTCGGTCAATCAGTGCGTAAATGTTGCGATTATTCCGCAGCGGGAGCCTCCACAGGGCAAGCCTCCGCACAAGCGCCGCAATCGATGCACGCATCGGCGTCGATGACATAGATGCCGTCACCCTCGCTGATGGCCTCCACCGGGCAGCCCTCCGCGCAAGCGCCGCAAGCGATGCACGCGTCAGAAATCTTGTAAGCCATGGTCAGTTACACCTCCTGTAGTCGGATTGTATATCTATAATAGCACACTTTTTTAAAAATGCAACTTCTTTTTTTAGTTCTGGGGCTTGGGGGTGTTCTGACCGCCCTGTCCCCGTCCGCGGTTTCCGCGGCCACGGCCACGATTACGGGGGCGGCGATCACGGGGTTGCCGCTGTTCCTCCTGCCGGGGTGCCGGCTGGGCAGCAGGGGTCGGCTCGGCCGGTGTCTCCGGCTGCGCCACGGGTGCCGGGGTGGGCTGGGGCGCCGGGGTGGGCAGCTCCTCTCCCGACGGACCCTTGCGGATGATGTTCACATCCTCCCGGCGCATCTCCACGGGGGGTGATTCCGGGTTCTTATCCAACCGCACCTTAAGGCGGCCGGTAAGGATCGCACTGTCGGTCACCACGCCGCGGCCTTCGGCGGTCATAACGGTGGCGCCCACCTTGGGGCTGAGCTTGAGAAGCTCCTCGTAGGTGTCCTGCTCGTACTTGAGACAGCACATCAGGCGGCCGCAGGAGCCGGAGATCTTGGTGGGGTTGAGGGACAAGCCCTGTTCCTTGGCCATCTTGATGGATACCGGCTGAAAATCCCGTAAAAACTGAGAACAGCAGAAGGGACGGCCGCAGATGCCGATGCCGCCCAATTTTTTCGCCTCATCCCGGACACCAATCTGGTGCAGCTCGATCCGGGTGTGAAACACCCCGGCCAGGTCCTTCACCAGATCCCGGAAATCCACCCGACCCTCGGCGGTGAAGTTGAAGAGGATCTTGGAGTTATCAAAGGCGTACTCGGCGTCCACCAGCTTCATATCCAGGTTGTGCGCCTCTATGCGCTCCTGGCAGATGCGCATGGCTTCCCGTTCCTTGCGGATGTTGTCCTCCACCCGGCGTCGATCCTCCTCGTTGGCACGGCGCAGTACCGGCTTGAGGGGCTTATCCCCGGCGGTCTCCCGGTTGGCCCGGGCCACCTCGCCGCATTCCACCCCCCGGGCGGTCTCCACCATCACCTTTTCTCCCGGGAGCAGAATCAGCTCACCGGGATCAAAGTCATATACCTTTCCGCTGTTGCGGAAGCGAATACCTACGGTCATCGCCATATCGTAACCTCCTTCGTGATCCAATCAGGGTGGATCATCCGTTTCATCTCTCAAAAAACTCGCCAAATACAAGTCCGTTCCGTCATCCCATGGCCGCCTGCCGCAAGCGGGCACTCAGCCGGGTAAGGAACAACGTGTTGTTCATGTTATGAAGCAGATCCTGCTGCAGATCGTCCACCGTCTTCATAAGGGCCATAAGCCGGGTACCGGTCAGCTTCTGCGCCAGCAGGGATGCCTCCTCCGGGGCGGTGGACAGCCGTCCGGTCGCTCCGTACCGGCAGGCCAGCGCATCCCGTAATACCAGGGTCAAACCACGCAGAACGGCGGCGGTAAGCTCCTTGTCCTTCTCTAAAGAAGCGGTCAGGGTCATGAGGGGCATCTCCCCCACCGCCACCAGCGCCTTGGCCATCGCCGGGGTCAACTCCAGCACCTGACGGAAGGTGCCCTCCTGTACCCCATCGATCACCCGACCGATCCGACCGCCAAACAGGCTGTGTGCCCGTTGCAGCTCCTCCACATCCACCGTTTGGAGCCGTCTCTGCAGTACCGGGGCGGCCTCGTCCCACGTCACCGGCTGTAAGGTCAGCAGGGTACAGCGAGAACGGATGGTCTCCAACAGCTGGGTGCGATTCTCACACAAAAGAATAAATAAAACGTGCCGGGGCGGCTCCTCCAGCGTTTTGAGCAGAGCGTTCTGTGCCGCTGGCAGCATGAGCTGGGCGTTCTCAATGATAAACACCCGATGGGGCGCCTCATTGGGAAGCAGGTGCGCTTGCTGGCGCAGATCACGCATGGCGTCCACCACCTTCTGCTTGCCGTATACATCGTAGACGGTCACGTCGGGGTGTTCACTCTTCATGCAAGCCGCACAGCGGCCGCAGGGACGCTGCCCCTCACCGCGGCAGGTGGCCGCCCGTGCTACCAAGCGTGCCACGGTACGGCGGCCGGTGCCTTCCTCCCCTTCCAGCAAAAGGGCATGAGGGAAATGTCCGTTGTCCACGGCGGCGGACAGCTGCCGCTTCAGTGTCTCGTTGCCGGCCAGATCGCCGAAGTTCATGGACGCTCCCTCCCCACAATGAATCATACTTCTACTATTATACATAAATATCCCGTCGCTGACAAGGGCTTTTTGCAGGTAAATTTTTTTGCTTTCTTTCAGGTTCTCCCTTGTTTTACGACAAGAAATGTGCTATGCTAATACTGTTTGATAAAAAGGTTTACGTAGGGGGCGGCAAAAGGTATGAAAAAGGGCTTTGATAACGCACTGTATATGCAGAAACAAAAGGAGCATATTCTGGAGCGCATTTCCAAGTTCAACGGCAAGCTGTATCTGGAATTTGGCGGTAAGCTGTTTGACGACTATCATGCCTCCCGGGTACTGCCCGGCTTTGAGCCGGACGCCAAGATCCGTCTGCTGCGCTCCATGGGCGACCAAGCCGAGCTGGTGTTCTGCATCAGCGCCGATAATATCGAGAAGAACAAGATCCGTGCCGATCTGGGCATCAGCTACGACCAGGATCTGCTGCGGCAGGTGGACATGGTACAGAACATGGGTATCTCGGTCAACAGCGTGGTCATCACCCGTTACACCGGACAAGCCGCCGCCGATCAGTTTAAGTGCAAGCTGGATGCGCTGGGGATCCGCAACTACATCCACCGTCCTATCGCCGGGTACCCGGCGGACGTGGATCACATTGTCAGCGAGCAGGGCTATGGTGCCAACCCGTACATCGAGACCACCAAGCCTCTGGTGGTGGTCACCGCCCCCGGTCCCGGCAGCGGCAAGCTGGCCACCTGCCTGTCCCAGGTGTACCACGAGCATCAACGGGGGATTCTGGCCGGGTACGGTAAGTACGAGACCTTCCCTATCTGGAACCTTCCCCTCAAGCATCCGGTGAACTTAGCCTACGAGGCGGCTACCGCCGATCTGCAGGATGTCAACATGATCGACCCCTTCCATCTGGAGGCCTACGGGGTCACCACCGTCAACTACAACCGTGACGTGGAAGCCTTCCCTCTGGTGCGCACCATCCTGAGCCGCATCACCGGTAATGATAAATTCTACTGCAGTCCCACCGATATGGGGGTCAACATGGCCGGGTACGCCATCGTGGATGACGAGGCCTGCCGGCAGGCCAGCTATCAGGAGATCATCCGCCGTTACTATAAGGGGCTCACCGACCTGCGCATGGGCCGGGAGAAGGAGGAAACGGTGGAGAAGCTCAAGAGCATCATGCAGCAGACGGGACTTAAGCACACCGACCGGGCGGTGGTACAGCCGGCGCTGGACAAGAGCGCCCGGGTAGGCGCCCCGGCGGCGGCGATCCAGCTGCCGGATGGCCGCATCATCACCGGCAAGTCCACCCCTCTGCTCAGTGCCTGCTCGGCGGCGGTGCTCAACGCCATCAAGGTGCTGGCGGACATCCCTAAGGCTACCCTGCTGATGAGCCCGGCGGTGCTGGAGCCGGTTATCGATCTTAAGAAGAATCTGCTGGGCAGTCAATCCAGCGCCCTCAAGCTGGATGACTCCCTGACAGCGCTGTACATCTGCGCCGCCAGCGATCCCACCGCCGCCAAAGCGGTGGCCCAGCTGCCCTTACTGCGTGGATGCGAGCTGCACGCCACCCAGATCTTCCATTCCGGCGATGAGTCGGTGCTGCGCCGCATGCGCATGCATATCACCTGCGAGCCGGCATTCCCGGATAAAAGTGTCTTGTATTAAATCACCAAAAAGGCGTCGTCCCACGGGCGGTGCCTTTTTATACCAACAGAGGAGGGATCTTTATGATTCGTATACTTCAGTTTGGGGAAGGCAACTTCCTGCGCACCTTCGTGGACGCTTATTTTGACACCCTCAACCGGGAGGGCGGCCACTATGCCGTGGACATCGTCAAGCCTATCCCGTTAGGGAATCTGGATGCCTTCCGGCGGCAGGACAACCGCTACCACATCGTCCTGCGTGGCGTTGAAAACGGTCAGCCGGTGGAAAAGGTACACCCCATCGAGGTGATCGATCGGGTGCTGGATCCCTTTGCGGACGAGGAGGGGTTCTTTGCCCTGACGGAGGATCCGGAATTGACCCTCATCGTATCCAATACCACCGAAGCCGGCATCACCTTCTGTGACAGCGACCCGGCGGACGGCTTTGCCCAGGTAACCTACCCGGCCAAGCTCACCCGTCTGCTGTATCGGCGGTATACCGCCGGCCTGCCGGGGGTGTATCTGCTGCCGGTGGAGCTGATCGAAAACAACGCCGACGAGCTGTATCGCTGTGTGGATCGCTACATCACCCTGTGGGGTCTTCCCGAGGCGTTCCGGCAATGGAACAACACCCAGTGCGTCTACTGCAACACCCTGGTGGACCGTATTGTATCCGGTCGTCCCCGGGACGAGGAGACCGCCGCCCATCTGCAGGAGCTGATCGGTGCGCCGGACGAGCTGGTCAGCGTAGGCGAGCCTTTTGGCCTGTGGGTGGTGGAAAACAAGGGCGACATCGCCCGGTATCTGCCCACCGGTATGCACAACATCGAGGTGGTACTCACCGACGACATCGGGTACTACAAGAAGCGCAAGGTGCGTGTCCTCAACGGCAGTCACACCAACCTGGTGGCCGCCGGTCTGTGGCTGGGGTGTGAGACGGTGTACGATTGCATGGTGCATCCCCGGCTGTCCGCCTTCCTGGAGGCCACCCTGCAGGAGGAGATCATCCCCTTCGTGTCCGCTGACACCAAGGCCACCGGCGCTTTCGCCTCCGACGTGAAGGAACGGTTTCTCAACCCTTATCTCAACCATCAGCTTACCGGCATCGCCCTCAACTCCATCTCCAAGTGGCGTGCCCGGGATCTGTGCAGCTTTGCCGATTATTACCGCACCCACGGGTGCAGCCCCACCCATCTGACGGTGGGCTTTGCCTACCTGATGGCGGTGTATACCAGCGTGCGGCGGCAGGGGGACGGCTTTGTGGCCGCCCTGCCCACCCGGGAGATCCCTCTGCAGGATGACCCGGCGTATCTTGGCTACTTTGCCGACGGCGGCTCTATTACCGGGTTTATGCAGAAGGCCGAGGTGTTCGGGGAAGACCTGACCGCCTACGAGGGCTTTGCCGCCACGGTGGAACAGCAGGTTGCCGCCATCCGGGAAGGGAGCGTGCTGGTATGAAGAACACCTTGATCATTGATCAGCAGGATAACGTCGGCGTCCGGCTGGTGGCCGGCGGCGGTATCCCGGCAGGGCACAAGTATGCGCTGACCGCCATCCCGGAGGGAGCCGAGGTCATCAAGTACGGGGCGGTCATCGGCCGTGCCACCGCCCCCATCGCCCCCGGTGAATGGGTACATACCCACAACCTGCGCTCCCATCTGGACGAGGAGGCGGCCTACACCTATACCCCCCGGCTGGTACAGCCTGCCCCGCAAAAGGGGACTTTCATGGGCTATCCCCGGCAGGGGCGCCGGGCCGGCATCCGCAACGAGATCTACATCATCCCCACGGTGGGCTGTGTCAACGGCGTGTGCCAGCGTCTGCAGCAGCAGGCGCAAGCGCTGGTGACCGGCTCCATCGATGGCATTTTTGCCCTGCCCCATCAGTTTGGGTGCAGTCAGCTGGGGGAGGATAACGAGAACATCCGCGCCCTCCTGTGCGGTGTAGCACGCAACCCCAATGCCTCCTTCGTGCTGTTTGTGGGGCTGGGATGCGAAAACAACCGCCTGGACGGCATCATAGAGGAGCTGCGAGAGGACAGCGCCGACGGACACATCGCCTTCTACAACACCCAGGACGTGGAGGACGAGGTGGGCTACGGTCTGGAGATCCTGCGTGATTTTGCCGCCAAGGCGGCGGTGCTGCAGCGCCAGCCGGTGGATCTGGCGGAGGTGTGCATCGGTCTCAAGTGCGGCGGTAGCGACGGGTATTCCGGCATCACCGCCAACCCCTTGGTGGGGCGCATCAGCGACCGGCTGGTAGCCCACGGCGGTGCGGCGGTGCTCACCGAGGTGCCGGAGATGTTCGGCGCCGAACAGCGGCTCATGGACAAGTGCTGTGACCGGGCGGTGTTTGAAGCCTACCGGCAGATGATCGTGGATTTTAAGAAGAGCTACACCGATCAAGGGTTCCCGGTGTACGAGAACCCCAGCCCCGGCAACAAGGACGGCGGCATCACCACCCTGGAGGAAAAATCCCTGGGCTGTGTGGAGAAGGCCGGCACCTCCCCCATCGTGGACGTGCTTCCTTACGGTGGTCAGGTGCGCAAGGCCGGCGTCACCGCCCTCAACGCCCCGGGCAACGACCTCATCGCCGCCACCGCCTTGGCCGCCGCCGGCTGTCAGGTGGTGCTGTTCACCACCGGGCGTGGCACCCCCTTCTCCACCTTTGTGCCCACCATGAAGATCGCCTCCAACGACGCTCTTGCCCAGCGCAAGGCCGGATGGATCGATTTTTCCGCCGCCTCCATGGACGAGGACGGGCTGTGGGAGAAGCTGCTGGGCATCCTGAACGGCACCGTCCGCTGTCACAGCGAGGACGTGCGTGAGATCGCCTTCTACAAGACCGGCGTTACCCTCTGATATACGCAAAAAAACCGCACCCCACGGGGTGCGGTTTTCTTCGTCCCGACCATTCAAAACGGCCGCCGGCATTTTGTGCAGTATGTCAATGGACAAAAAAGGAAGATAATGGTAAAATGAAAGCAAAGGAGGGGGCTGTATGAAGCAAGGAAACGTCTATCGCACAAAGTCCGCTTTGGTGCTGATCGCCTTATGGCTGTTACTGCTTGCCGGCTGTGGGGATGCACCCGTCAGCTCCGTCCCTCTCAGCTCTGCGCCTGCGCCGGTAGCCTCCGGCCTTGATGACAGCCTGCTGGACGTGTATGACAACGACAAGCCGATCGCACAGGTGGGGGACGTGACCGTCTACCACTCCACCATAGTCAACATGATGAGAAAAAGCAAGACCGCTTTGGACAATAACCTGGCGTTGTACGATCAGCTCAAAGCGACGGATCCCAACGAAGCGGCCACCATCTGGGAACAGATCGAGGCGCTCCGCCGAGAGGTGGCCAAGAGCGAAGGCCAGGTTATTCGGGAGTACGCTCTGTTGGAAGCGGCGTTCCAAAAGGCGCTGCAGCGGCACACCGCCGCCTCCTACGATGACGCCTATGCCTTTGTGAAAGATAACTGGGAGGTCGTCAAGGAGGAGGCGCAGAAAGCCGACGAGCAGGTTGCACAGGAGTCCTATCAGTTTCTGCTCAAATACATGCAGAAAAAAGGATTGGACGAAACGGCATATCTTCAGGAGGCGGCCCGCAGCGTACAACGGGAAAACACCCTTATCCAGCTCAAAAAAGCGTATTTCCCAGACCACACCGCCACTTACTATTCTGCTGAGCAGGAGGATGCCTTTTACACCTACCTGGCCGACTGGACAAAGGACGTAACAATCACCTACTTCTATGAGGAGGGATAACGATGCTCGACTTTTTGGAAAAAACGATGGCCTACCTTCTCCTATGGGCGGCTGCGATCGCCGTCGGCGTGCTCAGCCTATGGCTGCGCCGCCGGGGATACCGGCTCGCATCGCTGGCAAGCGCCTGGGTGCCGGGGGCGGTATCCGTAGGACTGCTGTGCGTCCTGCGGCACGATTTTAACCTGCCGCATCAGGATGGCATTGCCGTCACCGACGTGATGCGCTGGTTTATGCTGGACGATAACCCCCTGCGGTGGGAGAGCCGCGCTTATGTCACCGCTGGCGTGCTGGTGGCGGTCACCCTTCTGTTTGCCATCGTCATGACGTGGCTCCTTTGGCGCAAGAAAAAAGCCTGACCATGCAAAAGCGGTTCCGCCCATCCGGACGGAACCGCTTTCTTTAGCTTATTTTCCCTCGTAGACGACCACCGAGTCCACGTCGTAGCCCTCCAGGGTGCGGCGGCCCTCCAGACCGGCCAGCTCCAGCAGGAACAGCATCTTGACCACCTGGCCGCCCAGCTCTTCCACCAGCTCAGCGGCGGCTTTCATGGTGCCGCCGGTGGCGATAAGGTCGTCCAACAGCACCACCCGTTGACCGGGGCGGATATCCTCCTTGTGGATCTCAATGGCGGCAGAGCCGTATTCCAGAGCGTATTCCTTACGCACCACCGCCCGGGGCAGCTTGCCGGCTTTACGGATAGGGACAAAGGGCTTGCCCAGATTGTAGGCCAGCGGCATACCGAAGATGAAGCCACGGCTCTCGGCCCCGGCAATCACGTCAAAGTCCAGCCCCTCCAGCCGCTTTTGCAGCTCGTCAATGGCCAGGCGCAGACCCTCGGCGCTCTGCAGCACCCCGGTCACGTCCCGGAACAGAATACCCGGCTCGGGAAAATCGGGAATGGTGATCACGTAATCGGCTACGGTTTTCATGGTACAGCCCCTCTTTACTGTTATAATAGGATACTACTAATGTACCAATAATTTGACAAAATGTAAAGGGCTTTGGCGAAATTTTCTCACGGCATCCCGTTTCGACACAAAATAAGGCTTGACTTTTGGGGGGCGTGCGGCTATAATATGATAGCGCCGTTGTGGCGTGGTATGAACCATTAGCTCAGCTGGCAGAGCATTTGACTTTTAATCAAAGGGCCCGGGGTTCGAATCCCCGATGGTTCACCAACGAAAAAGCCCGTAAAACCGCTTGAAATAAGCAGTTTTACGGGGTTTTTCTTTTTGCGTCTATGCCGTTTTTTGCTGGTTCATTCCGCTTTTTTTGATAGAAAATGGGGGTCAAAATGGGGGTCAAATCGAATAGGGGCGTTAGCGATGCCGCACCGGCCTGCTGCCTCATTCGTCCTTCTCGATGCTCAGCCCTTTCCCCTTGAGGAGTAGGATTACTTTCTGTCGTGGTATTCTTCAAATAGGTCATTGGGGGTGCATTCTAAAATGTCGCACAAGGAGTTTAGGTTTTCAAACTTGATGCCCTTGGTCTGGTTGTTGATCATCTTATTGAAGTTCTGATAGCTTAGTCCCATCTGTACGTAAAGCCAATATTTGGTTTTCCCTTTCTCCTGCAGGATCTCTAAAATACGCAACTTCATACGACCACTCACTCCAACATCATATAATGTTTACATTATATTGTATGTTGTTTGTTGACAAATAGACATTTAGATTATATAATGTTTACATTAGATAGGTTCTGGTTTTAGAAAGGAGAAAGAAAATACAATGAATCGGCACAAATTATTAACCCTGTTTCTCAGCATAGTTCTGCTTACAACTGCATTGACTGCTTGTAGCGGCGGTAGTTCCACCACTTCCTCTGTCTTTTCCGCGGAGGGTGACACGGCGTCCACGCCACCCGGCACGGCGCAGAAACTCACCTTTAATCTAACAGCCACCGTCATCGACAGCACCGACTTTACTCACGGCTTCGCCTGGTTGCAATGTAAGGATGAAAACGGCAACGGCTATGTTGCTTTAGTAAATGCGGATCAGCAAACGCTGTATAGCGCCCACTACAACAAGGAAATATTAAAGGGCTGTTTTGGTAAAACGTTAGGTTATTACATGGACACGGATAGCAATGGTAATGATTTCTATGTCCTGGTCAACACTAAGGGAGAAAAAATCGCCTCTTCCCTTGACGGTACGTTCGATAAGGTTTTAGCGTGTGGCGAGCAGAACGTCTTCGTCTACAAAAATTCTTCTGATTATGCCGGAAAGAAGCATTTGTATGGCTTTATCGACGAAAGTGGAGAGTGGGCTTTTTCGCCTTTCGAGCTGAAAAGCCCGTTTAACGGATATACCAAAGAAGCCGCCTATATCAACTGTGGCATGTACCGATTAGGAAATACTCAATACTCTGCCGTCATCAACTCAGCTACCGGAAGCATAGCGTATCTTGAGGATTTTTGGCATTTTATTTTGCCTGTATTTAACGACAACAAAGCAGTATTTACACCCAAAACCTTACGCGAAATGACCATCAACGGTTCGCGTGCTTCCGGTGTCATCATTTTAAGCACAGACGGTTCTTTTGTGTGTGATGCGCAGCGTGATCGCGGAAGCGTAGTAAATAATTTTGTCATACGGGATGACGATGATAACAAAACTACGCATATCACTAACCACGTTACCGGAACAACTTTCTCAAGAAGTGACCTCTATTCATGTGCAAATGTTTCCTTAACTTACTTTGAGAACGGAAAGTCCATGTTGCAATTCTACGGTGCAGACCACATCTGGTACTTTTCCATCATCGATGAAAAAGGCAACACGCTCGTCGAGCCCACCCCCAAAATTGAAGCAGAATTTTCCGAGGGTATCGTGGTCTATTCCTATGAAGACAGCCAAACTCACGAAACACTCGTAAAAGCCATTGACAGTACGGGAAAGGTTCTGTTTGAAGACAAACCGTATATCACTTCTCCGTTTGCGTTTCATCACGGTATCGGAAGAGTAGACAAAGACACCTACGTACAAACAGCCGGCAATCGAATACTGGTAGACACAGCCGGCAATCGAATACTGGAAACAATTCGTATATAACTCTCTCTTCAAAAGAGCCAGGCGGCGGTCTGACGACCGCCGCCTGGCTCTTTAACATTATTTCAGCTTCACCCGCCGGAAACGGGGGATCAGCCACAGCGCCACCGCCGCCAGCACGCTTAACAGCGAAAAAATCAGTCCCACCGTCTGTCCGGGGGCACGGTAGGTGGCCTCCACCGTATGCTGGCCGGCCGGGATGACCGCACCCAGCAGGGCGCCGTCGGTGCCCTCCTCGTTGGGGACGATGGGGAAGGTCTCCACCGGGCTGCCGTCCACCGTCACCGTCCAGCCCTTGTCGTAGGGAATGGAGAAGAACACCGTGCCCTCCGCCGGGGCGGTGAGGGTGCCGGTCAGGGAGGTGTCGGTGCTGTCGGTCAGCTGTAAGCCACCGGCCTGCAACCGTTCCACCTGCGCTTGTAACCCCTCGGGAAGCAGACGCATGACATACACGTTGCCGGTGAAAGCGCCTTCGCCGGTGATGTAGGCATCCACCCGACTGCCGGCTTCCAAGACGCCCATATCGATGATATACGGCTCATGGGTGGTCACCGACCAGCCGTTCTGATAGTCCTCCGTACCGCCGTAGGCGTTGACCGAAATGCTCTCTGCCGCCCGGCAATCCACGTAAGCAAAATACTGGCCCTCCTCGGCTATGGTGGCCGAATAGATGACCGATGCATCGGTGGCGCTCTTAGCAAAGAAGCTGCCGCTGATCGTGGAGGAGGCCGAATCGCTCTCCAGGGTCACCGCCTCGTACAACGGCTCCTCCACCCCGGTCAGGGCGTTATACAGCGCCTCCTGCGCCTTAAAGGGAGCGTAGTCGGGAGACGTGTAGTTCCGGATAGCGGTATTGGCGTAAAAGCCCACCGGCAGAGCCAGCTCGTTGCGGTAGATGTACCGTTCCACCCGGTTCACCTGCACCCGATCCACCAAGGTCAGCTGAGGATGGTTGGTCTGTAAGGTATCCAACACCACGTAACGGATGCCGAACAGGGAGTCAGCGGAAGCCACAAAGCTCTTAAACAGATAGCTGTTGACCCCGTTGACCGCATAGCCCAGATCCCCCATGAGCAGGGTGGTCTCGTAGGGATTGCTGGAGGCAAAGGTGGTCAGACCGGAATAATGGTGCAGGGCGGTATCCATACAGGTGCTGCGAGGCAGGTAGTCCATGCGGACAAACCGTTCCCCTTCCTCGGCCGCCAATGCCTGTGCCCGGGCGATGGCCGCCGCGGTAGCTTCGGTGTCGGGGTTATCCACGTAATGCTCGTGGGCGGTGTAATACTCGTTGGCATCGATGGTGCTCAGGGTCTGGGCAGAGCCAACCGTCAGCTCTACCGCCACCAACAGCAGAATGAGCATCCGCCCGGCCTGCACCGGGAACTTGCGCCGCACGGTAAGCAACAGTGCACCGGCATACAGCGCCAGCAGTAACAGGTTGGTATACAGCCGGACATCCTCCGGGGCGGCGTCTCCTCCCACCTTCTCCCACAGGATGAGGTAAGCCACACAGCCACCCAGCGAGGCCAGCACTTGATTGGGCGACAGAGAGGATAAATGCCGCAGTACCTGCCCGGCCAGCAACAGCAACACGAAGCAAACCAGGAAAGAAAAGCGGTAGGGCAGGTCATTGGGGGTATGCAAGCCATGCCATAGCAGATCCCATTGGTTGACGGTACAGCTCAGCAGCAGAACACCGGCCAACCCACCGTAGCACAAACGGCGGCGCAACGGGATGGGGCGCATGGTCAGGTACAAGGGGAGCAGCAACACCACCAGCACGCCGCAGTAGAGGTTGGGCAGGTTGCCGGAACGAATGGTGGGGGTGGCACCGTAAAAGAGGGTGCCGCCCAGATCAAACAGATCGAAGTTGGCGGCAAACTCCTGCAGGCCGCCGCCGGCGGCGGAGGTGCGTCCCAACGCCAGAGCCGTGGGAATGAGTATCGACGCCGCCAGACCGCCGCCCAGCAAAGAGCCGAGCGCAAACCGGCCGCCGCCACGAAGCACATCCATGGCACGGCGATGCTCCTTGACAGCCCATACCACGAAGTACAGCACCAAAAAAACACACAGCATAAATGCCAGATAGTAGTTGCAGAACAAGGCCAACCCCAAGGTGAGGGCGTAAGGCAGGATCCCACCGCCACGGAGCATCCGTTCGGCGCACAGCACCACCACCGGGGTCAGCACCACCACATCCAGCCACATCACGTTCCAGGAGTAGGCCAGCATGTAGGTCATCAGGGCATACAGCAGGGACAGGGCAATGATGGTGGCATTGCGCCGCCGGATGAGATACTGGGCGCAAGCGGCAAAGGCGGCCGCCGCCAGCACCGTCTTAAGCAGGATGATGACAAAGATGCCCTCCGCCAGATAGGCCGGTGGGAACAGCAACAGCAACAGGTTCAGCGGACTGGCCAGATAGTAGGCAAAGGCCGGGATAAAGTTGGCGCCCAAGCCCAAATGGAAGGAATAGGTGAAGCTATCCCCCTCTAAGAGCATCTGCCGCAGTTCACTAAGCAGAGGCGCATACTGGTGGTGCATATCCACCACCATCACCGTCTTACTCCCCAGCGGCCACACCCCCAGATAGGCGTAAGCCACCAGCGCTATGGCGAGGGTCAGCCCGGCGGCTACCAGCGGACAGTACCACACCTTGTGGGAACGGACAGCACCGTCATCCCGCAGAGAAGCCACCCAACGGGTAAACAGGGCGGCCAACAGCAGGGTGCCCAACACCAGATACACCCCTTGATTGAAGGTCAAGCCGGTGTCGGTCTCCGGGAACAACAGACAAAAGCCGCCAAAGCACGCCCCCAGAAATGCCAGCGCCAGCAGGCAGATCCGGGTCAGGCGCGCGGTCAGATCATCCTCAGGCCTTAGGGTCATGATGGGTTCTCCTTTCCTTCCATTCTGAAGCAAACAACGGGCGATTCAACCACGGGCGCAGTATCCGACGGTGCAGCCAATACAGATCCATACGGGTATGTGCCCGTACCAGCGGTTCCAGCACGGTGTGGGTGTCGGCCAAGGCCTCCACCTGCTCCCCGGTCATCGGGCGATTACCGTACAACAGCGCCATCATCGGTTCCAGCGAGGATGCCAGCGTATCCGGCAGCTCTCCGGTGGCGGAGGCATCCTCCAGCCATTCCAGCACCGTTTCACCCCGGCGCAGAGGACGGTGGATGTACCGTATCTGCCGCAGGATATCCCGGTAGTAGAGATGCGCCTTAGCGGTGGGACTGCGCAAGAGCTTGCTGACCACCGGGAGGGCGTACAGCTTGTGGATAAGCAGGGTACGTGCCACCCACAGTCCCAGCGCCACCAGCAGAAGAACCAGCAGCAGGGTAGACAGCCACCGGGAGGGCCCCTCCACGGTCGGATGGCTCTTGTGGTCGTCGGGGTCCTGCACGTTCTCGTCAGGGACCTCCTTCTCCACCGGCTGGATCTGGCTGTTGGGCAGGGCGTTGGTGGCCTCCCGGGGCGCCGGGTCAAAGCTGACCCATCCCAAGGTGCGAATATAACATTCTACCCAGGCATAGGGCTGGGAGGCATCAATCACATAAGCGCCGGTGGTATCCGGTGCGGTGCGGTATCCGGCCACCAGCCGGGAAGGGATCCCGGCCGCCCGGGCCATGGTCGCCATGGTGGTGGCATAGTACACGCTGTAACCCCGTTGGCTTTCCAGCAGCTTGTCTACGATGTTTTCCCCACTGCGCAGAGGGCCGGGATGGTCGGTGTACTGAAACTCCTCGGTAATGGAGAAATATTTGCACAGAGCAATGGCCGCTTCCAGCTGACTGGGCTTGTGCTCGGTGAGATACTTGGCCAGGGCGGCGGCCTCCTCGGAATAATCCTCGGGCAAGGTCAGGTACGGTGCCAGCTCCTCGCCATCGTCATAGTAGTCATCCTCGCCAATGGTGGCGGCAATGACGAACCGATCGAGGTCTTTGCCCTCCAGGGCAAAAAAGGTGGGATATTGCAGGTTGGTGAGGGTGTAGCTGTACCCGGCGTCATAGCCAAAGAAGGACAAAAGCTCCCCTCGCCCGTTAAACAGCAACGGATTGTTGGTCTCGGTATTTTCGGTAAACCCGGTCACCTGCGAGGCCGACGGCAGGATCACCGTATCCGCCGCCAGGGTCACGGTCATTTTCTGCTGTTCCACCAAGGCGCTGAGGGCGCCACTCATCTCCCCTTCCATGGCGGTGTTGCCCATCAGCTCCTGCTGGGTGCCGGAAAAGGGGCCGTCATACCGGTAGGCAGGGGTGAACTCCGCCGACCAGTTTTCCCCGTCAAAGGTATCGTAGCTGGTCATGCGCACCAGCGTGGACTCCTTGAGGTCGGTGGTGGCCAGGGTCTGGGGCTCCTTCTGCTCCAGATTGCCGCCCAACCGATCGGGATAGGGCTGCAGGCCCAGATCCTCCAAGGTAAGTACATCGGTCTTTTTCTGTTGATTGGTGAACCAATGGGTGAACGACTGAAAATCGGCGGCCAGCTCGGAGCACCACCGCACCCGGAGGGCGTCGGTATCCACCGGAATGAGCATGAGCAGTACCACCGCGGCGGACAGACACAGGGCGCCGGAGGCGGTGGAAACGCCCCAGCGTGTGCCCATGGCACGGTATTTTTCCTCTCCCGAGAACAGCCGGCGGCCGCTGTAGCGGTCACGGGCGATCATGGGACAGCAACCGGCCAGAAAGGCCGCTGTAGCGGCGGCGTTGTTGGTGGAATCGCCAAAGGTCATGATAAGAATGAGCAGGGAGAAGCACAGCACCAGCGGCGGCCAAGCCCCTCGGGATACACGCACCACAAAGAACATCAGCATGCTGATGCCGATGTTGAGCAGTACGTGCAGGACGGTCATACCGCTGCCGGTGGACCATACCTCATCGTAGGGCATCCCTTCAAAGAACCAGCCGCAAAAGGCAACCGCATCGGCCAGCGACTCCGCAATGGGGAGCTGGAACAGCAGCATGGCCAGCAGACCCAGCAGTAACGCCTGCACCGTCACGATGACCATGAGGAACCAGCGGCGTGAAAACAGCGCCAGCAGGACCACCGTCAGGGCGGTCTGCCAGAGAATATCGATGGTCGGCAGAGGGTAGGGCAGCTGTACGTTCTGCAGCAGGGAGGTGCCTACCGCCAACAGCCAGCAGCTCATCAGCTCCCACAGAAACTCCACGGTGGATTCCCGGCGTTTACCGGTGTCGATGACCGCTTCCCGTTGTATCCATTTCACAGCGCACCACCCACTTTCTCACTGATCTGGGTGGGGTCGCTGACCAGCACCGGCCGCTGTGCCGGATCCTGCAGCGCCTCCTCCACCGGCTGGGGCAGACCCCCCAGCAGGGCGGTGACGAAGCACACGACCTTACATCCTCTGCGCCGCAAAAGGCGCAGATCCTCCAGCAAGGAGGCAGAGGGGTTGTCGGTCACCACGAACACCGCACCCACCCGGGACAGACGCACATCCCGGAGCTGCCAGGCGTCCAGCGGCTCATCGGTGCGATGATACTGTACGTCGCACAACAGCTCCATCAAGGTGGGCATATCCCGGTCGCTATGGACATAACAGCCTACGTTACCGCCCAGATAGTCGCCGGCGGCACGGGTGCGTACCGGAAGCACCTGCATCTCCCGGCCACCGGCCACCACGTGGGCGGTCAGAGACGCCACCAGCTCGGTGGCGGTATCGGCGTTGCGCTCGATATCCTCCCGGCGACAGCCCAGATCCATCACCAGCAAAGCACGGGGGTTCTCCTGCTCCTCAAACTGGCGGACATACAGCTGGCCGGTACGGGCGGACTGCTTCCAATGCACCCGTTTGAAGGGGTCGCCCTGCTGGTACTGCCGGGTATCCCCAAACAGGTCACCACTCTGGGCGTGGCGCAGCATGGCCACCGCAAAGCCCTGATTGGCAGAAAGCCGGTCGCCGGCGGCCGTCAAGGGATAGATACGGGGGTAGACGGTCATCTGCAGCGGCTGGGGCTGTACCCTCTTGTGCCGCACGATGGGCAGGGAAAACAACCCAAAAATATCCTGCAGACGCAGGGATTGAGGGGCCACCCCCCACCGGCCCCGGTGACGACAGGTAAGCGGCAGAGGGAAGGTGCGCTTCCACCCCACCAGGGAAGGACGCAGGAAGAACGCCCGGGACTGGGGACGGGCATAGCCCGGCCGTACCCCGGGCGGCAGCATGATCAGGTGTCCTGCCACCGGCAGAAACACCCGTCCGCTAAGCACGAAGCTATACCGCACCTCGTCACCCCTGTCCACCTCACGGCGGTCAAGCTGCGCCTCTACCGTTAAGGTCAGGCTGGCCAGCCCCAGGCTGACGAAGGCAAATATCCAGAAGATCCCCAGGAAGGCCGCCGCCACCAATAGTTCGCGGATGCCCGTACCCAGAGCCAGCACCCCTAACAGCACAGACAGCAGGATGCAGGAAATTCCCCGTACAGTCATAGGTCGTTCGTTTCCTTTACGTTACTTGATCTTCGGCACCTTCACGGTTTCCAGCACGGCAGCTACCACGTCAGCGGCGGTAGTGCCCTCTGCGCCGGAACGGTTCTTCATCACGATGCGGTGGGACAAAACGCACTCCGCCATCTGCTTGACGTCGTCCGGCAAAACATAGTCACGGCCCATAAGGATCGCCTTGGCACAGGCCGCCTGGGTCAACGCAATAGAGCCACGGGGACTGACCCCCATGAGCACCCCTTCCGTGGTACGGGTGCCTTCCACGATCTGCACGATGTAATCCAGCACCGCCTCGTCCACGTGGATGGAGGACAAGGAGGCCTGTATGCGCAGAATATCCTCCGCCGATGCCACCGGGGACAGCCGGGGAGCTTCGGTCACCGAGCGATGACCACGCACGATGGCCATCTCCTCCTCATGGGAGGGGTAGCCCATACGGATACGCATGAGAAAACGGTCCATCTGCGCCTCCGGCAGAGGGTAGGTGCCGGCCATCTCCACCGGATTCTGGGTGGCCAGCACCATAAAGGGCTTGGGCAGCTCATAGGTAGTACCGTCCACCGTCACCTGTCGCTCCTGCATGGCCTCCAACAGAGCCGACTGGGTCTTGGGGCTAGCACGGTTGATCTCATCCGCCAGAATGATCTGGTTATGGATGCTGCCGGGGTGGAACACCTGCTCCCCCGTCTGCAGCTGATACATGTTAAAGCCGGTGATGTCGGAGGGCAGCACGTCCGGGGTAAACTGGATGCGCTGGAACCCACAGCCCAGCGATGAGGCCAGAGCCGAAACCAAGGTGGTTTTGCCCAGACCGGGCAGATCCTCCACCAGCACGTGGCCGGAGCAGATCAAGGCGATGAGCAGGCGGTCAATGACCTCCTCCTTACCTACCACCACCTGTTGCATATTCTTGCGGATGTTCTGTAAACAATTAACAGCGTCCATGATCGTTAACCTCCATTGCAGGCATATATAGATTGATTGTACCATAAACAGAGGTGGGACGCAAGTGATTTGACGCAAAAAACCCGGCAGTCCTGCTCTGCCGGGTTGGGAGGCTTATTTCTTCAATTTCCAAATGGTGCGGGCGTACTCCTCCACCGAACGATCGGCGGAAAACCGGCCGGCGGCGCAGAGGTTGTGCCAGCCCTTGGCGGCAAAGCCATCGGGAGACTGCCGGTAATCCTCATAGACCCGGCACCGGGTACGCAGGTAATCGTCAAAATCCCGCAGGACAAAGTAATGGTCAGCCGCATGCCAGTCGGTGCCATCCAGCAGGGCGTGGTACAGCTCCCGGAACACCCCGGTGCCGCCGTCGTCCAGCGTACCGTCCACCAAGGCGTCCAGACACCGGTGCAGACGGGCATCCTGCTCATACAGGTCACGGGGGCGGTAATCCCGGCGCAGGGTCTCCAGCTCCTCCACCCGGGCGCCGAAGATATAGTTGTTCTCCTCCCCTGCCTGCCGGACGATCTCCACGTTGGCGCCATCGTAGGTGCCCAAGGTCACCGCACCGCTGAGCATCAGCTTCATGTTACCGGTGCCGGAGGCTTCGGTGCCGGCGGTGGAGATCTGCTCAGACACGTCGGCAGCGGCCACAATGCGCTGGGCGTAGGACACGTCATAATTGGGCACAAACAGCACCTTGAGCCGGGCCGAGATCACCGGGTCGGCGGCAATGAAGGCGCCCACCGCATGGATGAGTTGGATGATCCCCTTGGCACGCCGATAACCGGGGGCCGCCTTGCCGCCAAACAGCACCGTCACCGGTGGCCACGAGAGCGAGGCGCCGTCCCGGATGGACAAGGCCATCTCCAGCACGCATAGAATGTTGAGAAGCTGTCGCTTATACTCATGCAGGCGCTTGATCTGTACATCCAGCAAGGTATCCGGGTCCAGCACCAAGCCGTCACGGTGGCGCATATATTCCGCCAGATGCCGCTTGTTTTGCTGTTTTATCTGCCGGAAGCGAGCCAGCACCTCCGGGCTGTCGGCGTAACCGTCCAGCGATTGCAGACGTTCCAGCCGGGTCAAAAACCGCCGGTCGCCTGCCAGCTCCTCCAGCAAAGCGGTCAGGGGCGGATTAGCCACCGCCAGCCACCGCCGGGGGGTAATACCGTTGGTGACGTTGACGATCTTGTCCGGGTACTGCTCCTGCCACGCCGCCAGCACCCGGGTCCGCAGCAGATGGGTGTGCAGCTCGGCCACCCCATTGATGTGGCCGGAATACCGGCAGGCAAGATACGCCATATGCACCGTGCGTCCCTGCAGTAACAGTAACGATTCCTGCTGTGCCGGGGACAAGCCACGCCCCTGCAGCTCGGCACGCTGGCGGGTGGCCATGCGGCGAATGAGACGGGCCACCGGAGGGCATACCCGGCGGATCAGACCGATGTCCCATCGCTCCAATGCCTCCTGCATGATGGTGTGGTTGGTGTAATTGAACACCCCGGTCACCAGATCCAGCGCCACTTCAAAGGGCACCCCTCGTTCCATCAGCAGACGCACCAGCTCGGGGACGGCGATCACCGGATGGGTGTCGTTGAGCTGCAGGCTGACGTATTCCGGTAACCGTTCCCACGCCGGGCCATGGGCCGCCTCAAAGGCACGGAGCATGTCCTGCATGGAGGCGCTGCAGAAGAAATACTGCTGGCGCAGACGCAGGAGCTTGCCCTGAGGGGTGGTGTCGTTGGGATATAACACCCGGGAAATGTCCTCCGCCCGGTTCCTCTCCCGTACCGCCCGGTCGTATTGCTGGTCGTTAAACAGCGCCAGATCAAAGGGGCTAGTCGGCTCACATTGCCACAGCCGCAGGGTCGCTACCTGCCGGCCGCCCCAGCCGATAATGGGGGTGTCGTAGGGCACGGCCCGTACCGTATCCTCCCCCATGGTAACGGTCACCGCATCACGGTCACGGCGCACCGACCAGGGATCGTCGTCCTTGGTCCAATCGTCCGGCTCCTCCTGCTGGGTGCCGCCCTCCAGACGCTGGCGGAAGATGCCGTATCGGTACCGGATGCCGTAGCCATCCAAGGGGATCCCCCGGGTAGCGGCCGCATCCAGAAAGCAGGCCGCCAGCCGTCCCAGACCGCCGTTGCCAAGCCCCATGTCCGGCATCTGCTCCAGCAGAGAAGGGGACAGCCCCAAGGATACGAGGGCCTGCCGGGCCTTGGCCTCCAGCCCCAAACAATGCAGATTATTGTCGGTCATCTCACCCATGAGGTATTCTGCCGACAGGTAATACGCCCGTCGGACGGCGGCGCCCTGCTCGATGCACCGGCGCCACGTGCGGCCGGCCCGTGCCATCACCACCCGTGCCAGCGCCACCCGTACCCCGGCGGCGTCCAGCTGATCCGGACGACAGCCCTGCTCGGCGGCTACCTGTATGAGTTGCTTCTGTATCTCCTTCATATACTCACCCTTTCACCGCCCCGGCAATCACGCCCTTGATGATATACCGCTGGCCAAAAAGATAGAAAATCATAATGGGCAGGATGGCCAGCACCAGCATGGCCATTAAGCCGCCCAGATCGGTGGCGCCGTAAGCGCCCTGCATGGCGATCTGAATGGTCACCGGCACGGTTTTTTGCCGGGTGCCCAGCACCAGATAGGGCAGCAGATAGTCGTTCCATATCCACATGGCGTTCAGGATGGCCACCGTCACCGCCGTGGGGCGCAGGATGGGGAATACCACATGGAAGAAGGTCTGCAACGGTCCGGCACCGTCAATGGTAGCGGCCTCCTCCACCGTAACGGGTACCCCCTTGATAAAGCCGGCAAACATGAACACCGACAGACCGGCGCCAAAGCCCAGGTACACGGGTACAATGCCCAGCACCGTGTCCAACCCAAGACGGCCCACCACGTAGGTCAAGGTATACATCACCATCTGGAAGGGCACCACCATGCTGAACACGAACAGATAATACAGCACCCGGGTCAATCGGGTACGCACCCGTACCAGATACCAAGCGGTCATGGAGGCGCCCAGCACGATGAGCGCCACCCCGGCCACCGTGATGAACAGCGACCGTCCAAAGGCGGCCGGAAACCCAGCGGCGGTCAGGCCGGTCAGGTAGTTCTGCACCCCCACGAAGGTGGTGCTGTCCGGCAGGGAGAAGGGGTCGGTGGCGATATACAGCCGGGATTTGAAGGAATTGATGAGCACCAGCACCACCGGGACGAGGAATACCGCCGCTAAGACGGCCAACAGTATCACCGCTATCCGGTTGCCGGTGCGAGAACGGTCATGGATCATCCTTCCACCTCCCGACGACGGGTCAGCCGCAGCTGCAGCAGCGCCAGCCCGGCCACCAGCAGGAAGAACAGCACCGCCTTGGCCTGCCCCACCCCTTGCCAGCCCACCCGGCCATAAAAGGTCTGGTAGATATCCAGCGCCAGCATCCGGGTCTCCCCTTCCGGGGCGCCGGCGGTGAGCGCTAAGTTCTGGTCAAACATCTTAAAGGCGTTGGTCAGGGTCAGAAAGGTGCAGATGGTCACCGAGGGCATCACCAAGGGGAGCTTGACCCGCCACAGGGTCGTCCAGGCACCGGCCCCGTCGATGGAGGCGGCCTCCAGCAGCTCCCCCGGCACGTTCTGCAGACCGGCAATATAGATGACCATCATATAGCCGATGAGCTGCCAGTTGGTCAGCGCCACCAGCCCCCAGAAGCCGTAGGAGGCGGCATAGGTGATATCCACCCCCCACAGGCCCAGGATACCGTTGATGAGCAGGTTCCAGATATACCCCAGCACGATACCGCCGATGAGATTGGGCAGAAAAAACACCGATCGGAACAGATTGGTGCCTCGCAGCCCCCGGGTCAACAGCAAGGCCAGCGAGAAGGCAAACAGGTTCACCGTCACGATGGCCACCGCCGCAAACAGCGCAGTAAACCCCAGCGCACGCAGAAAGTCAGCGTCCGCCAAGGCGGCCGTGTAGTTTTCCAGCCCCACAAAGGCGGCATCGGTGACGGTGGTAAACCGGGTAAAGGACAGCCACAGTCCCATCACAAAGGGGATGAGAAACGCCACCAGAAACGCCGCTAAGGTGGGCAGCACGAATACGGCAAACCAGGGACGCAGGGTACGGGTCTCCATTGTCGGCACGGCTCCTTTCATCGGGTGGCGGCGTATTCTTCCTTCCAGCTGCGCACCGCATCCGCCTTCACGTCCTCAAAGGACTTGGTGCCCTGGGCGTACTTAAGCAGAGACGCACCCAGATCCTCTTTAAACTTGGCCGAGGGGAACAGGGTAAACTGCCAAGGCACCGACTCGACCTCTTTGTTATCCATCCAGCGGCGCACCTCCTGCGCCAGAGGATCGTCGGGGGTGTCCTCGTCGGTGAAGGTGTCAAAGGGGGCGATAAATCCAAACTCGTCGGTGACGTAGTCCTTGCCCATCTCGGAGGAATACAGCCAATAGATAAAGTCCGCCGCCGCCTTTTGTTCCTCGGCAGAGGCTTTGGCGTTGATGGCGTAGTAGTTTTCCGTTCCGATGCACAGCCCCTGGCTCTCCTCCCCGGGGAAGCCGCCGTAGATGGGCAGGAACCGCACGTTTTCCTCCTCCACCTTATTGCCGGGCACGTCGTCGATCTGCGACCATGCCCAGTTGCCGTTCTGCACCATCGCGCATTGCTCCAGAGCAAACTCCGCCATGGAATCCCCCACCGTTTTGGTGCCCAGCCGGCTCTTGTCGGTCACCGAATGGTTGGTATACAGATCAAACACCGCCCGGAACCGGTCGGCGTGCCGGAAATCAATATTCTTGACCGCCTCACCGGTAAGATCCGCCCCCTGCAGCTCATAGTACACCGGCAGGTTCATCAGGTGGGTCTGCCACCGCCAGTCCTCCCCACTCTTAAGAGAGGTGGAGGCAAACACCCCCTCGATCCCCAGGTCCGTGCGGCGCTTCTGCATATCCTGCACCAAGGAGCTGAGCTTGTCATAGCTGGTGATCTGCTCCATGGAGGTGAAAGCCGTCGATCGGTCCTTGAGGGCAAAATAGCGGTCGGTGATCGCCTTATTGTAGATGATGCCGTAGCCCTCCACCACGTAAGGGATGCCCACCACCTTATTGCCGTCGGTGATGGCTAAGGATTTATCGGTCAGATGCTTATACAGCTCGGTGCCGGACAGATCGGCGCAGTAATCCTTCCACGCCGCATACCCCCGGGGACCGTTGATCTGGAATAGCGTCGGCGCTTCCGGCGACGCCATCCGGGCGGTCAGGGTCTGCTCATAGGTGTTGTTGGCGGCGGTATCCACCATCACCCGTACCCCGGTTGCCTTCTCGTACTCCCGGGCCAGCTCCTCATACTTGCCGGCGATCTCCGGCTTAAAGTTCAGATACCGTACCGTTATCTGATCCTCTCCGCCGCCACAGCCGGCAAGCCCCATCATCAAAATCAGTGCCGCCAACAAGGCGACCGGTCGTCTCCACGTTTTCATACACATTACCTCCCATTTTTGTTTGGGTATAGTGTGCGTGGTTACGGTGGAAATATGCAAAAATCCCCACCGATACTTTCTCAAAAAAGTGTTTTCTTTTGTCTGCGGTTGTGATATAATGACCAGGAGAGGTGACTGATATGAACCCGAGAGCAACGTTCTTCACCGTTACGTGCAATAGCTATTTCCGTTACCTGCACCCCCACAACTTTGGCCATCAGCAGTGCAAACCCCGGCACACCGGTGGCGCCCGGGTATCCGCCAACTGGATCCTGCACTACGTTCACTCGGGCACCGGCATCTTCGAGGTGCAGGGGAAAATCTACCACCCCAAGGCCGGGGACATGTTTATTATCCGGCCGGATGAGTATGCCTTCTATGCCGCCGACGAGCAAGATCCATGGGCGTATGCCTGGTTTGTCTTTGAGACGGATATTCCCCTTCCCAAAGTGTTATTAGCGGAGAGCCTCATCACCGATGAACGGCTGTCAGAGGTGTTTCTGTCCACCTACCGGCAGATCAAGCAGCTCAGCTCTATCCAACAGGACGCCGCCCTCTACGGCAAGCTGTTTGAGCTCATCGGCCTGGTAGAGAAATACTACCCCCAGCCCGAGGATGCGGACGACAATGCCGTGGTGCATCAGGTGCTTATGTTCATGCGGGAGCACATGGACCAACCCATCACGGTGGAGGATATGGCCCGACACGTGCACCTGGACTACTCCTCCCTGGTCACCCTTTTCCGCAAGGTCACCGGCATCACCCCCTGGCGACGGCTCACCCTTCTGCGTGTCGGCCGAGCTGCCTTGCAACTGATGACCCAGGACTACACCATCGCCCAGATCGCCGAACAGGCAGGCTACAAGGACGCCGCCTCCTTTACCCGTGCTTTCAAACGGATACACGGTATATCCCCTACCCGGTACGCTGAGACATACCGTCCGTACTTCCTACGGGACAACGATCCGGATGAACCATAAACAAAAAAGGAAACCGCCACAGACAATACGTCTGTGGCGGTTCTCTTTATCTTAGTGAGGCAGCTGGACGCTGGTAAAATCCTGCGTCTGAGAGAGGTAGCCGGTGTAATACTCACTGCTGGGATGCTTAGAGTCGTACTTAATGTAGCTCTTCTGCAGTACGTTCTTCCCCTCGTTGGAGGTCTGGAAGATGTAGCTGTAGTCGATGGTCTGCACCTCGAAGAAATCCTCCACCGTCTTACCGGTTTTGGCGATGTACTCCGCATCCATCCAATCGAAGGGGTTGTAGTTACGGGAGTAGGTGCCGGTGCCCACACCGTTGGCAAACTTGATGGTGGTGGAGGACTGACCGGAGATCTTGTCGGTCAGATCCACCTTTGCAAGCTGCTTGCCGTCCAGATAGTATTCTACATAATCCGGTGTCCACTCACAGGCGATGGAGTGGAAGGTATCCCAGAAGTGCTCTCCCTCGGCAGGCTTGGTCAAGCCGGGATGGCCGGGCAGCTCGTTGACGTGACCACCCAGATTATCGGGTGCCCAGGTGTGGTAGCAGGGAGAAACAATGTCCTGGCCGAAGTTCTCGTACAAGTCGTGCTCGTTACGCACCACCGGGCGGTCGGGCGGACCGCTGGAGGCCCATACGGCAGAGCAGGCACCGTTACGGGTGCCCATCACGAGACGGGTCTCCCAGATGCCGTAGCGGAACGCCCACCTGCCGCCGGAGATGAGGCGACCGGCATCATAGCCGTAGCTTTCCTTCTTGGTAATCTCCAAGAGGTAGCCGTTGCCGGTGGGGTCGTGCCAGATCCACCAGTTTTCGCCATAGATGCCCGGGCGGCGCTGCTCATCCCAGATGGCCTCGCCGGAAGGAGTGGTGCCCAGGGGGGTGGGTCCATTGGTGGTGTCGGAGGAGATGGCGTAATACTCACGCACCTCTTTGTCAATCTCGGCATCGGTGCCGGTGTAGCTGAAATCCTCCTGCCAGGCCATGCCGTAGCCGTCGGTCAGGGTATACGCACCGGGCTGGTAAGTGCCCTCTTGGGTGTAGCCCTTGCCTACCTTGTTGGCCTTGATGTGATCCAGCAGCACCGGGATGGCGGCGTTGACCGCATAGGTGGAACCGCCGTTAATGACCAGATGATTGCCGGACATGGTCATCTTGTAATAGCCGGCCGGCTTCTCATCCATAAAGCCATGGTCGTCCACCCGGAACTGACCCACTGTGTTGGTGGTAGCCGAGGTAAACCGGGTGTCGTATGCCCGGTACAACTTGACACTGCCGTTGAGGGGGCCTACCTGGATCTCATGGCTGTAGTGCTTGCCGTTGTCGGTCATAGGCTCCAGCGGCAGTAAGTAGCCGCTGTTAGCACGCACCCAGGTCTGCAGCTCCTCGGCGGCCTTCCACACCATGGTGGTGGCATACTTCTCCGTCCGGATAACGTACTGACCAATGCTGTTGCCACCGATGGTAGGCGCTAACATCTTGGGGCGGTTAACATAGTTATAGTTAGCCGGCACAGCGCCATCGGCACTTTTGCAGAAGGTCTCCAGGAAGTGATTGAGTGCCGCCTGCATGGATTGCGTGTTGGTGGCGGCGATGTACACCTTGGTGCCCACCCGGCGCACAATAAAGTCGTTGGCGTTGTTGACACGGTGGTTGATCAGCTCATTGTAGATCTTCAGCGACTCGGGACGGGACTCCTGACGGCCGATGACGATCTCATAGAGGCTTTCATCGTGACGCTCGTTACGCAACAGCACCTCGGTGTCCAGGATAAACTCCAGATCACCACGGAAAGCGGACACCATCATCAGCGTCTCAGAATCCATTCTGCTGTCACGCATCACCACAAACCGGGAATCAAAGCCGTCAAAGATGGACAGCGCCTTGTTGGACTGGGTAGCACCAGAATTGGCGTTGTCGGTGATGGGTACCAGCACCTCCTTGTTCACGGTGGTCCAGTTGTCATCATCGTTGTACGCCGGGGCGGACTGGTCTTCCGCCTTGTTGGCGGTGGCATTGAGCTTGACCGCAAAGAGGACGGTGCTACCAGCCTTCACGGAGATGTCGGACAGCTGGCCGTGGGACAAGGTGGTTACCGCCTTACCGTCGGGGGAGGCGGTGGAATTGCACAGGGTACCGCTGTACACCTGCACATCGTTGACAAGAATACGGAAGGAAGCACTGCGAGCCGTACCGTCCTCCGCCAGGAAGCCGGTCTCCGCACCGGCCACCGACTTGACGGCCACATAGCTGCCGCCTACCAGGTTGAGCACACCATCCTTCTGCACCGTGTAGGTCAGCGCTTCCTCCTGAGAACCGGTCACCGACAGCAGCAGGCCATTCTGCGGCAGGTCAGCCTCGGCATCGTAGGCGGTCAACGCCGTCTGTTTGGTGGAATAGGTGCCCAAAGAGGTGGTACCTTCGTTGTTGTAGGCATAGGCGTACAAGCCTTTGGCCCGGGCACCGGCACCGCCGATCCAAGTATCCAAGGTATAGGCCTCCCGCTTCTTCCAGCCGGCCTCACCCTTAAACATCCAGTTGTACGGGGTGGTGCCGGTCAGGGAGGTCAGAGTCGCCTGCTGATAGTCGGTCTTGGAGGCGTTCTTGATATCGTTGTACGGAATAATGGTATCGCCGTCGTCATAGACGAGGATGGGGCTCATCGCCACCACCAGCTGAGGAGTACGGGTAGCCTGCTCCTGGCCCGTGGGGTTGGCTGCACCGGAATCGGTGCAGCCAACCACCAGGGCAAGCAACATGACAACTGCCGACGCAATCGAAACTAAACGGTATTTCATCACAATACCTCCTTATTGCCGGGCTTGCGGTTCTTCATAAGCAGCAGCGCCAACACAGCGCCACCACCGACGATCACCACGGCCGCCGCAACGATCATGATGATGAGCCACACCGGCATCTCGTCCGCCTGTGTCGTCTTGTTGGGCTGGGGCGGAATATAGGTGACGGGATCTGCGTCCTCGGTGACGATGGGATCGCCGGTCTCCAGGATGGGGAGCTTGGCGTTACCGGTCCAGACCTTATCCTGCTGGATCTCCACCCTATACTTGGGGTCCTCCTTGCCCGTGAGGTTTTCCTTATCCAGTTTGCCGATCTCCGGGCCGGCATCCCAATCGCCCCACATGGCGTACAGGATCAGCTCGGGTTGGGGCACCACGTCGATAAGGAGGTTAAAGAGGTTCTGGCCTTCCTTGTCGGTGGCCCAGCCCATGAAACGCTTGCAGCTCTGGTAGGGATCGATCTCCGGGCCTTCCACCATCAGACCCACGGCAGTATGGGCGACAAACTGTCCCTTGGCGTTGAGCTGCGCCTTGTCGGCATCGTCAAACGCACCGCCGTTGGCGTCAAACACCACGGTAGCCGGAATAGGCTTGGACAGCACCATATCATCCAGATAGTAGTTGTATCCGGCGCCGCTGATAGCGCTATTGGTCATACCCACCAGCATGTACTTGCCGTTCTTGGGAGTAAAGCTGATGGACACCTCGTTCCAGGTGCCGGGCACCATCTCGCCCGTCTCGTTGTTGGGGCTCACAGCGCCGTCAAACTCGAAGAGGGCGTTCTTGTCGTTCTTATCGCTTCTGCTGGTGAACTCCTCGGTGAGGTCATCGGTGCCCCAGATCCACGTGTTAAGGTAGAAGTTGGATGTTACCTGCACATCCCAGTAGAGCCAGAAGGTCAAGGTGTAGCTTTCGCCCTTGACAAACTCGTAGGGACGATTGGTGGCCGGGTTGATGAGGAAGAACTGGTTGCGGTCATAGCCGGCGTTGGAAATGCCGTCCAGACACAGAGAGCGCATACCATCCGGGGTGTGGTTGACATCCGGAGATATCACGGCATTACCACGGCGGACGAAGTCCACTCCGCCCAAGGGGAGCTCCTCAAAGTGCACCACGTTGCGATCGTAGGAGGTCTCCTCCCAAGCAGCATAGAGGGTCACAGCCGTCTGGCAGGGGATCTCGGTGGCCGGAGTGGTGCAGGGCGCATCCAGATACCAGCCGGCAAACTTGTAGCCGACACGCATCGCCACAGCCGTGGGGGCGGTCCATACAAACACCTCTTCCGGATCCATCGGATCGCCGCCCTGGGTATCGTAGGTCACCTGCGCCAGATGGCCGCCGACAATGTGGCTGATACTGAAGTCGTCAATGTGCAGGTCGTAGTCCACCCAGTTTTTATTAGAGGTGGTGGCAAGACCGTCGGTGATGGCCAGCACCAGGTACTGGGGGCCAGTGCCATGGGCGGTCACCGAGGGGATGGTGACGGTGATGGTGGTCCATTCGCCCGCTGTCAGGAAGACGTTGCTCACCTCGTTGCCGGCAGTGTTAAGGGTACCGTGAGAGGGGGAGGACAGCACCTGCATGGTGCGGTAGGGGTTGGCCTGAGCGCTGGAGGGGGGGTTGTTGTCCAGCACGGTCAGGTCGTTAACCGTATCCAGCATATAGCCTATGCTGGTGGTATCCTTCTCCGCCATCACTTTAAATGTCACGGTCAGCTCCTCGCCCGGCTCCACCACATAAGGGGTGTCGGCGCCATTGATCTGGAACGCCCACAACGGACGGGCAAAGTTACCGATATAGTTCTTCTGAATGGTCGCCTTGAGGGTCTGGCTACCGCCGGAGTTGCCCAGTTCAAAGGGCTTCTGAGGGTTGATGGCAAAGCCGTCCGCCGAGGTAACGCTCTCAAAATCCTGCGTCAGGGTAACCAGCTCAGGGGCATCCTTCTCCCACCCGGTGTACAGGGTGGTGTCGCCGGCGGGAACGGTGTAAGGAGAGGTCGCCGGCACGGTCAGCTCGGCGTCCTCAAACCAGCCGGTGTACTTGTAGCCGAAGCGGTAGGGCACCGGCAGCTCTGCCAGGCCGTTGTGATCCGCCATGACATCCTCCAGCGCTTCACCGCCGGCGGTGTCAAAGGACACCTTGCCCCGGGGAACGTTAACGACCACGCTCACATCGTCAATGTGCAGGTCGTAGTCCACCCACGTACTGCTACTCTGTTTCGCCTCTGTATCGGTAATAGCCAGCACCAGATACTGGGTGCCGGTGCCATGGGCAACCACCGAGGGAATGGTAGCGGTAATCGTGACCCACTGGCCGGCGGTCAGAGAGATGCCCTGCACCTCGTTGCCGGCGGCGTTGAGGGTACCATGGGAGGAGGTCATCACCTGCATGGTGCGGTAGGGGTTGGCCTGTGCGCTGGAGCTGGGGTTGCGGCTGAGTACGGTCAGGTCATTGACCGTATCCAGCATATAGCCCACATGGGTGGTATCCTTCTCCGCCATAACCTTGAAAGAAACGGTAATGGACGTGTCCGGCTCCACCGCATAGGGGGTGGTCGCCCCCTTCATCTGCAGCGCCCACAGAGGACGGGCAAAATTGCCGTTATAGTTCTTCTGAATGGTCGCCTTGAGGGTCTGGTTGGTGCCCGCGGTGCCCAGCTCAAAGGGCTTCCGGGTGTTGATGGCAAAGCCGTCCGCCGAGGTGATGCCCTCGAAGTCCTGCACCTGGGTCGCCGGCACGACGGGGGTGGTATCCTGCGTCCATATGGCGTAGTAGGTCACGTTGCCGGAGAAGGTGGCGGCGGTCACCATGGAGCCGGTACCGTCCGCCTTAGAATTCCACCCACCAAAGGTGTACCCGTCACGGACGGGCTGGGGGAAGGTCACGGCGGCATTGTTGATGCCGTAGACCTTCTCTACCTTGCTGTCGTAGCCATAGTCAAAGGTCACCGACGCCGGGGTAATGCCGGCGACCACACGCACGTTGTCCACCAGGATGGAGGTGCCGCCCTGCGCTGTCGGGGTGGCGGTATGCATATAGACATGGATGGCGTTGTTATTCTGGTAGCTGCAATCGGCCACCACGATGGAGGCACGCTGCCAGCCGGTGGGAGAGTCGGATGCCTTGAGATCCGCCGCCACGCCCCAGTAGGAGGCGCCGTCGGTCTCGGGGGAGTTGAACTTACCCGTCCAGGCAGCCGAACCAGCCATAACGCGCAGCTGGGCATCAGCGGACAGCGACTCCACCTTGTAGTCAAACTCCACCAGGAAGTCGGTGCCGTTGTTCCACTTCTCCTTGGTGCCGGTGCCGGAGAAGAACCGGAAACCCAGATTCTCCTTACTCACCGTATTGTCGGTGTAGGTCAGCTTCATGACCGAGCCGTGGGCGGCATCACCGCTGTCCACCACCTTGGCGTAAGCCGCACCAAAATCCGACACGTCTGTGGCGGCGGTGATGGTATACCCCGTAAAGTCGGTGGTATACTCGGTCTCTGCCGCTAAGGCGCCGGGCCAGACCATACAGCCAAACAGCACAGTCAAGGCCAGCAACAAAGCGCCGGTTTTCTTGCAGAGATGCGTTATCATAAAACATCTGCCTCCTTCACTAACAGAAGGGACGATTCCCCTTCCTAATACCACTTCAATTATACATCTGGACGTCCGGGAAAAGGAATAGCTAAAAATTATCATTTTTTATAAAATCAGCATGGCTACAGCTCGTTTTTTTGGAGGATAAGAACGAACATTTCCTTTGAATTTATAAAAAAATCCCCGACGATTCGGAATCGTCGGGGATCAACCGTCACCGCATCAGGCGACGTTGTTGGATCTCACGAAAATGATGCTCGGTAGTTCCGGCAGACAAGGGTGGAATGTAATGGGGAGACTCCTCCGGCTTTTTGCTGGCGGCGTACATACCGCCACACAGACCGAAATGATCGGTGCCGCCGGAAACGTACAGCCCCTTCTCCAGCGCGATGGCATAGGCTCGCTGCTGCTCCTCGGCAGACAGCTCGGGGTGCCACACCTCCATCCCGTCCACGCCGATCTCTATCATCCGATCGATGAGGTGGAGCCGATCGTGGGGATGGGCCACCACAGCCATGCCGCCGGCCTCGTGTACCAGCCGAACGACCTCGTCCGCCGGACGGAACGCATAAGGCGCCGGCACCGTGCCCCGACGGGAGCCGTACACCGAGTGGAAAAAGGGCATATAGTCCAGATCCGTCACTAGACCCTTGGCCTTCATGGCCCGGAACACATGGTTGTTGCACAGCCAGGTGATATCCCCGTTGTAATCCAGCACCTCCTGCCAGGTGATGCCGGTGATCAATCCCTCTGCCAGACCCCGTTCAAAAAGCGCCTGGGTCTCGTGGCTTTCCTTGATGCTCAGCTGCCGCAGATACTCCTGCATGGGCGGATGGGTCGGGTCAAAGTGATAGGCAGTCATGTGAAAGGGGCCGCCCTCCGGTAAAAAGGTGGAAAACTCCACCCCAAACAAGCACTCCAGCCCCGCCGCATCGCAGGCTTTCTTAAGATGGGGATAGGCGGTGGCGGTATCGTGGTCGGTGATGGCCAGCGCCCGGTAACCCTCCGCCTTGGCTGCCTGCACCAGCTGCTCCGGGGTGTACTGCCCATCCGAGTGGGTGGAATGGGTGTGTAGATTGGCATAGAACGTCATGGCGATCGCCTCCTTAATCATACGAACCCATTATAACAAAAATCGGCATAAGTGCAAGCAAAATCCTTTTTTCTTACAACGTATCCGGGTCGACCACGTTATCCTCGTAGTAGACGCTGCCACCGATAAACTCCCGTACAAGGGAGGTGGCCGGTATCACTCCGGATTCCAGAGGTGCCAGTGCCGCCAGCGCTCCCATGAGCGTCCCCCACCGGGGAGCCGGCCGCAACGCCAGCAGATCATCGTACAGCGCCCGGCGGTACACCGCCGCCTCGTACCCGAAGAAGGTGTCGATATCGTGGGTGGCGTGGGGCTTATACGGCAGAATATACCGTTCCTCCCCCCGCTGGACGCTGTCAAACATCTGCAGGGTGTCCTCCAGCCGCCGGTGACGGTAATCCCGGTCCCGCAGCAGACGGCGTAAAAGGCGTATGTAGGACGGGTGCAGCAGTGTCCCGTCCGGCAGACGCAGACGGGTGCGTACGCTCACGTACAGCCGGGTGCTCAGTCCATCCGGCAGGGTCACCGCCGCCGGGTTGAGGGCGTGGATGCCCTCCACAATGACCACGTCATCCTCCCCCCGGGTCAACACCCGGCCGGAGGAGGTGCGCTCGTGGGTGGCAAAGTCAAAATGAGGTAGCTCGGTGGGCTTGCCGGCCAGCAGATCCTGCAGAACGCTGCCCAGCAAGGCGGCGTCCACCCGGTCGGGAGACTCTAAATCCAGCTCCCCCCGGGCCATCTGTGCCTTCTGTGTCCCATCCAGCGGATGGAAGAACTCGTCCATGGACACGGTGTGGGTGCCGATCCCCTGCCGGCGCAGCTTCTCCTCCAATATCCGGGCGGTGGTGGTCTTGCCCGACCCGGAGGGACCGGACAACAGCACCAGCGGCCGTTGACGGTGATGCCGGACAATATCCGCCGCCACCGCCTCTACCTGGGCATCGTACACCCCATCGGCGGCACGGATAAACCCCCGGGCATCCCGGGTCAGGCCCTCGTTGATGGCCGTAATATCCTTATACATAGTCATACCTCACTTATCGATCCCATTTGTCCGCCAACGACTGGATCTGGTCGGCAAAACGGGCAAGATCTTTGTTGGAGCCGCCACGGTTGTGCTCGATCACGGTGAGCAGACGGCGGCCGGCGGCCAACAGACGGTTGAATACCCCTTCCGACCGGGAGGTTCCTCCACGGGGACGGACGGCGGTCAAGCGGGTGCGGTTGCCCGGGTCTAAGCAGGTGTCCGCCAGCAGGTCATACCCACCGCCGCTGTATGGCGCCGTGGCCGGTATCCCCAGCTGCTCGGTCACGGTGGCGGCAAAGGCATCGCACACCGTATCCGCCCCGTGGTTGACGAACACCCGTCGGGGCTTGCCGGGAAGCTTCGCCAGCCAAGCAAGCATCATCTCCCGGTCGGCGTGACCGCTGATGCCCTCCAGGGTCTCCACCGTGGCACGCACCTGGATCTCCTCCCCAAAGAGCTTAACCGTGGAAGCGCCCTCCACGATCTTACGGCCGACGGTGCCCTCCGACTGGTAGCCCACAAACATCACGGTACATTCCGGCCGCCAAAGGTTGTGCTTCAGATGATGGCGGATGCGTCCTGCCTCGCACATGCCCGAAGCGGACAGAATGACCTTGGGAGTCTTGTCATAGTTGATCTGCCGGCTTTCGTCGCTGGTCACCGACAGGTGCAGGCCGGAAAACCGGATGGGGTTAACCCCCCGTTCCAGCAAGGCCAGGGTCTCCTCGTCATAGAAGGGGCGCAGGGCGGTGTCGTTGCTGTAGATGTTGGTGGCCTCCACCGCCAGAGGACTGTCCACCCATACGGGGAAATCCCCGTGGCCGGTGACCAGCCCTTGCTCCTTGATCTGCCGCAGCAGGTACAGAAGCTCCTGGGTACGACCGATGGCAAAGCAGGGGATCACCACATTGCCGCCCTTATCCAGCGTACGCTGAATGACCCGGGACAGATGCCCGAGATAATCCGGCCGGGGGCCATGGGTCCGGTCGCCGTAGGTGGACTCAATGATGACGTAATCAGCGGCCGGCGGTGTTTGAGGATCCCGGATAAGCGGCCGGTTGACGTTGCCCAGATCGCCGGAAAACAAGAGGGTGCGTTCCCCCTCCCCGGTGGGTACCGTCAGGGACACGCTGGCAGAGCCCAGCAGGTGTCCTGCGTCGGTAAACTGCAGGCGCAAGCCTCCCGGCAGGTCGTACACCGCATCATAACCGCAGGGTTCAAGCCGTTGGATGGTGGCCATGGCGTCGGCGGCGGTGTACAATGGCTGGTACGGTTCTTCGCCATTGCGCTTGGCCTTGCGTGCCCGCCATTCCGCCTCAAACTCCTGAATATGTGCAGAATCCAACAACATAATGCGGCACAGAGCCGCTGTAGCGGCCGTGGTGTAAATGGGACCGGCAAACCCCTCTTTGACCAGCAGGGGCAGCCGACCGGAATGGTCGATGTGGGCATGGGTGAGCAGAATACAGTCAATGTCCCCAGCCGCCACCGGCAGGGCGGCGTTTTCATACATATCGGCGCCCTGCTCCATGCCGCAGTCAATGAGAATACGCTGGCTACCGGTATCCAGCAAGGTGCAGGAGCCGGTAACCTCATGCGCCGCACCGTAAAAATATAGTTTCATGCCCATCACTCCTTCTCCTATATTGTATCATACCACATGGAAAAAATGAAGAAAAGGAGAGAAATAGCGTAAAAAATACAAAACTCTTCACCGATGGTTGCAAAACGGGACAGGATTTGGTATGATAGCCGTATGAATGAGCAACCGGAGGGAACCGATATGAACATCGTGGTACTGGACACCGCCACCGTGGCGGACGAGGACGTAAGCCTGGCCTTTCTGAGCCGATACGGGCAGGTCACCGCCTACTATATGTCCTCTCAGGAGGAGGTGCCCTCCCGGATCCGGGAGGCAGAGCTGGTGCTTATCAACAAGGTGCATCTGGGCGAGGCTGAGATGGCCGCCGCCCCCCACCTTAAGTACATCGGGCTGTTTGCCACCGGCTATAACAATGTGGATCTGGACGCCGCCCGGCGCCGGGGTATCACGGTATGCAACGTGCCGGGGTATTCCACCGAGGCGGTGGCGCAGCATACCGTGGCGCTGATGCTGGAGCACTTTAACCGGGTGGCAGACTACCATCGGTCGGTGACCGACGGCGACTGGGTGCATAGTGAGACCTTCTGTTATTCCCCCATCCCTCTAGCGGAGGTGCACGGCAAGACGCTGGGCATCGTGGGGTACGGGGCCATCGGCCGCCGGGTGGCGGATATCGCCCGTGCCTTCGGCATGTCGGTGCTGGTGTACGCCCGACGGCCCTTAAACGAGCCGGAGGTGGAGCAGGTGCCTTTCCGGGAGCTGCTGGAGCGCTCGGACGTGGTATCCCTGCATTGCCCCCTCAACGCCGATTCTGCGGATATGATGGACGAGGCCGCCTTTGCCGCCATGAAGCCCGGGGCACTCTTTATCAACACCGCCCGGGGCGGTCTGGTGGACGAGCAGGCCCTGCGCCGGGCGTTGGAGTCCGGGCATCTGGGCGGTGCGGCGCTGGACGTGCTCCGGCAGGAGCCCATGGCGGCGGATTGCCCTCTGCTGGGCGCTCCCCGGTGCATCATCACCCCCCACGTGGCGTGGGCGGCGGTGGATACCCGCCGGCGGCTGGTGGGCATCGTGGAGGAGAATATCCGGGCCTTCCTGGATGGCTCCCCCATCAACAACGTGGTGAAAGGATAACGTCATGACCGAACAACGCATCCGTGCTCATCTGCACGCTGCCGTCTTTGGCCGGGAGATGACGGTGCTGCCGGTGACCGGTTCCACCAATGACCGGTGCCGGCAGTTGGCCGCCCAAGGCGCCCCGGAGGGCACCGTGGTGGTGGCCGCCGCCCAGACCGCCGGTCGGGGACGGCGAGGACGCCTCTTTCTGTCCCCCGAGGGCGGCGTATACCTGTCGATGCTGTTGCGCCCCCAGCCGGGATGGGACCCGGGGCAGATCACCGCCATGGCGGCGGTGGCCGCCGCCCGGGCGGTGGAGTCGGTCTGTCACGCCAAGGTGGGCATCAAATGGGTCAACGATCTGTATCTGGGCGGCAAAAAGCTCTGTGGTATCCTGACCGAAGGGGTGCCGGATGCCCACGGGCATCTGCTGTATGCGGTGGTGGGTATCGGCATCAACGTGGATACCGTGCCCCCGGAGGTAGCGGCCATCGCCACCTCCCTGACTGCCGAGGGCTACACCGTCGACCGGGCGGTGCTGACAGCCGCCCTGCTGGACGAGTGGGAGCGTCTGTATACTACCGGTGACACCCGGGAGGTGCTGGAGGAAAGCCGCCGGCGATCGGTGGTGCTGGGACGCACCGTTACCGTCACCCGGGGGGACGAACGGTTTTCCGCCCGGGCGATACGCATCAACGATCAAGGACATCTGCTGGTGGAAACCGCCGCCGGCGAGACCGTGACTTTATTTTCCGGGGAGGTTAGTTTACAGCTATGAAGCTATCGCAATTGGTTACCGCCGCCTTGCTGACGGCGGTGCTGTGTGTGCTGGCACCGGTGACGGTGCCGGTGGGGGTCATCCCCCTGTCCGCCGCCACCTTAGGCGTTTACCTGGTGGCCGGGATGCAGAAGGTGCATACCGCTACCCTGAGCGTGGCGGTGTACATCCTGCTGGGGGCGCTGGGCGTACCGGTGTTTGCCGGCTATAACGCCGGTATGGGTCTGCTCACCGGCATCACCGGTGGGTTCCTCATTGGATATGTGGCCTGCGCCGCCGTATCCAGCGCCATCATCGGCGGTAAGATCAAAGGCTGGCGCGTACCCTTAGCCTTCGTCGCCGGCACGCTGGTGCTGTATATCATAGGCGCCGGCTGGTATATGTGGCAGACCGCCTGCACCATCACCACCGCCCTGAGCGTGTGTGTACTGCCTTTCCTGGTATGGGACGGCATCAAGATCGCCGCCGCCACCGGCATCATCTCGTTGGTTAAAAAGCATCTGTAAGGTAACCGAACAGAGAAAGCAGGCGCTCCGTGATTAAAACGTGAACATAAAAAACGAGACCGCCCGAGAGAGACACTTCCTTACGAAGTGCGCCTCTTTAGGCGGTCTCGTTTTATCCTTCGATGGCATCGGATAAGGCGGCAAACTGCTCTAAGGTCAGCTCCTCCGCCCGGGCGGTGGGAGAGATACCGGCCGTTGCCAGAGCCGCGGCCACCGTCTCCTTGCTATAGCCGGCGGTGGTCAGAGAGTTGAGCAGGGTCTTGCGCCGTTGGCCAAACCCGGCACGGATAAGCCGGAACATCCGGCCTTCGTCCCGGACGGTGCAGGGCGGTTCCCGGCGCACCGTTAGCCGGATCACCGCGCTGTCCACGTTGGGGGCCGGCAGGAAGCTGCCCCGGGAGACGGTGAACAAGGTCTCCGCTTCGGCATAATACTGCACCGCCAGGGTCACCGCACCGGCCTGCCGGGTGCCGGGGAGGGCACACAGCCGCTGGGCGGCCTCCTTCTGTACCATGACGGTGATGCCGGTCACCGGCAGGCGGCTCTCCAGCAGCATCATGATGATGGGGGAGGTAATGTAGTAGGGCAGGTTGGCACATACCGCTACCGGTCGGTCGCCAAACCGTTCCCGGATAAGGGCGGCCAGATCCAGCTTGAGACAATCTCCCTGCACGATGGACACGTTATCCTGCCCTGCCAACGTCTCCGCCAGCACGGGGGGAAGCCGGTCATCCAGCTCCACCGCCACCACCTGTCCGGCACGCTGTGCCAGCTCCCGGGTCAGCACGCCGATGCCCGGGCCGATCTCCAGCACACCGCTGTCCGGGGTGGCGCCGCAGGCCTCGGCCATACGGGGGCATACCGAGGGGTTAACCAGAAAGTTCTGTCCCAGCTTCTTGGAAAAGTGAAAGCCGTGTCTGTCCAGCAGATCCCGGATATACCCGATATCGGTCAGCCGGGGTTGCGTCTCCATGGGCGATGCTCCTTTCACTTGACCCGTCCCAGCCGTTCCCGGCGGCGACGGCGATTATAAACCACATTGAGGATGATGTATCCTATCACCAGCGCAATGAGCAGCAGGACACCGGCCAAAAACCAACCGGAAGAGAAAAAGTCTCCCATCCCGTCCATCAGCCCCAGCAAGGCGCTGTGGGTCACCCCTTCGGCGGCCACCAGATCCACCTCACCGATCTTCTGGTCCACGTTGACGATCAGCTCTACCTTGCCCAGGACCGCCCCCTTCTCCACCGGGGCGCTGACACGGTCGTGGTAAACAATCACGTTGCGGATGATCTGGTCGGTATCCAGCTGGCTTTCCACCGTCGTGGAATAAGCGGCCGCCGGCACCAGATTGACATGATCGGCGCTCAGGGACAAATCCACCTTCACGCTGGCCAGGATCTCGCTCTTAGCCAGAATGGTGCGATAGGAAAACTGATTGAACGCCCAGCGAAACAGCGACCGGGTGTCCCGGTAGTGCAGGCCACTCTCCCCGGCTTCGTTGGTCTCGGGACAGCCCATGACCACCACCATGTATTCGTAACCGCCATCCCGTGCCACCGACGCACAGGTGCGCCCCTCGTGCTCCGACAGCCCCGTCCGGCTGAACACCAGCGGAGAATAGTAAAACTGGCTGGAGGACTGCTGCATGTGATTGACCGAGGTCAAGGTGCGTGCGGTGCCGCCGGACACCGGCTCCACGGTAAACTGGCGCTGGGAGGTCAGCTCCTCAAACAGAGAGTACGTCATGCCGTACCGGATGATGCGGTACATATCCCGGGCGGTGGTATACTGGCTCAGGGAGTCAAGGCCGGTGACATTGGCGTAATGGGTATAGTCACAGCCGATCTCGGTGGCCAGGTCGTTCATCCCCTGCACAAAGGCGGACACCCCACCATCCACCGCAAAGGCCAGGGCGGTCACCGCATCGCTGGCGTTCTGCAGAAAGGACGCCTGCAGCAGGTCACGTATCGTCCAGGTCTCGCCGTACTTCATATTAGCGGTAGGCACACCCGTACCGGCCACATAGCCGTTAAACATCTCCAGCGTATACGCACCGGTGGCGGTATCCATATCCATGCCCAGCTCTTCCAGACGGTGGAGGGTGTAGGTGAGCACCATATACCGGATCATGGCACCGGGGGCACGCACCTCGTCCGCCTCCTTGGCGTACAGCACCACGTCCTTGTCCATGGAGGAGCCAAGGTTGACCAGCAACGCCGTCTCTGCGTGTACGGTGACCCCCTCCGGCGGCTCATATCCCACCGTCTCGGCACTCACCGGGGCGCACAGCAGGGTCATCAACAAACACACTGCCATCAAAAAAACGCACAATTTTCGTTTTTGCATAGACAACCCCACCTCGATTGTATATAATAATGGTATTGTATCACACTTCCTTCGGTTTGAAAAGGGTTATTTTTAACAAAAAAAGGAGGCCGCCCCATGGTGTACGTTACCGGCGATATCCACGGAGATCCCACCCGGCTCAACGCCGCCCTGCGTCCCCTGCGCAAAGGGGACACCCTGCTGGTATGCGGCGATTTCGGCTTTATCTGGGACGGCTCTCCGGCAGAGCAGAAACGACTGCAGAAGATAGGCAAGCTCCCCTACACCGTGGCCTTTCTGGATGGACGGCACGAGAACTTTGATCTGCTGGATGCTTACCCCGTCACCTCGTGGCAAGGGGGGCAAGCCCAGATCATCAGCGGTCAGCTGGTGCATCTCATGCGCGGCGAGATCTACACGGTGGAGGGGCACACCCTTTTCACCTTCGGCGGTGGGGAAAGTGATGACCGGGAATTCCGACAGCCGGGGGTCAGCTGGTGGCCCCGGGAGGTGCCCTCCGAGGAGGAGATGCACCGGGCGCTTGACAACCTGACCGCCCGGGACTGGCAGGTGGATTACGTGTGTACCCACGTGCCCACCCTGACCGCCGCCAACCGGATGAACCCTCGCCGGGCGGTAGACGGGGTCAGCCTGTTTCTGGGAGGGATCGAGCAGAAGATCGCCTGTAAGCGGTGGTATTTTGCCTCCCTCCATCGGGATCAAGCCATCAGCGACAAGCGCCGTGCGGTGTTTGAGGACGTGGTGGCCATCGACTACACACGATAAACAGTGAAAAAACGACGAACGCATCAGCGTTCGTCGTTTTTGGTTATCTCGGTCACGGTCAGGGTGCCGTCGGCCACGGTAAACTTGACCTCGTACCCGGCGTAGGCCATGCCGTACACCCGGTCCGGATCCTTCTGGTAGGTGGGGCGAGGGTCCTGGGCCAGCACCGCCGGCAGGGAGACCCGTACCGCCTCCGGCAACGCCGCCAGCAGGCTGTCGGGACAGCACACCTGCACGGTGCGGTCACCAAGCCCGTCCACAAAGCCGCCGGTCGCCTCCGGGTGGCTATCGGTGTACGCCAGATAGGGCTTGATATCCAGGATAGGCGTGCCGTCCATCAGATCGGCGCCGGATACCCGGATGACCGGCCCTTCCGGGGTATGCTCCTGCACCTCCAACAGCCGTACCGAGGACAGCCCGATGGGGTTGGGGCGATAGGGCGATCGGGTAGCAAACACCCCCATACGGGCGTTGCCTCCCAGCCGGGGCGGCCGGACGGTGGGGCTCCACCCCTCCTGCCGCACCTGATCAAAATGCCATAATAACCACAGATGGGAAAAATCGGCCAAGCCACGCACCGCTTCCGGGTCACGGAAGGGCGGCTCAAACACAATGACCGCCTGTGTTTCGGGCACCAGACCACTCTGGCGTGGCACCCCAAACTTGGTGGTGAAATCCGTCCGGATCCGGGCGATCACCCGGGTCTGCAGACCGTCTATTGCCGCCATGTGTCATCCACCTCCAAGGCGTAGCGCACCGCTTCCATGGCGTCCTTGCCGTATCGGTCGGCGCCGATGGCGGCGGCGTACTCGGGGTTGAGCACCGCACCGCCCACCATCACCTTGCAGTCGGGGGCACGGCGATGCAGCAGCGCCACCGTCTCCTCCATGGCCGGCACGGTGGTGGTCATCAGAGCGCTGAGAGCGCACAGCGGAGCGTGGAGCCGGCACACCGTCTCCACCACCGTCTCCGGGGGGACGTCCCTCCCCAGATCGGTCACCGCAAAGCCGTAGTTTTCCAGCAGAAGCTTAACGATGTTTTTGCCAATATCGTGGATGTCGCCACGCACGGTGGCCAGCACCACCGGGCACCGGCCATGGCCGGCGCCTTGGGTGCGCAGATGGTCCTTGATCACCTCGCAGGCGGCACCGGCCGCCTCGGCACTCATGAGAAGCTGGGGCAGATACACCCGTCCTTGCTCGTATCCCTGCCCCACCGCATCCAAAGCCGGGATGATCTCATCATTGATAAGGCAAAGCCCCTCCACCGTGGTCAGCAGACGCTGTGCCTCCTGCTCGGCGGCGGCACGCAAGCCCTTGCGGATAGCCTCCTGCAGCGCACTACCGCTTGCCGGTTCCTCGGCGATGGGAACGGCAGGGGCGGCGGTCGGCAGGGTGGCGGCAAAGGCAATGTAATCGGCACAGCTGTCGTCCATCCCGTGCAGTGCCCGATGCGCATGGTATACCTGCATCATGGCGGTGCTCCCCGGGTTCATGATCGCTGCGGTCAGCCCTTCCTGCAAAGCGGCGGCAAAGAAGGTGCTGTTAATCACCTCCCGGCAGGGCAGGCCAAAGGATACGTTGGATACCCCCAGCGAGGTATGACAGCCCAGCTCCTGCCGGATACGGCGCAGGGCGGTAAGGGTGGTCAGGGCGGCGTGATTGTCCGCGCTGATCGTCATAGCCAGAGGGTCAAACAGCAGATTTTCCCGGGAAATGCCGTACCGGGCGGCGGTCTCCACGATCCGCCGGGCGATGGCTACCCGTCCCTCGGCGGTAGCCGGGATACCCTGCTCATCCAAGGTCAGCGCCACCACCACACCGCCGTATTTTTTGGCCAAAGGGAATACGGCGGCCATGCTGTCCGCCTTGCCGTTGACCGAGTTGATCAGCGGCTTGCCGTTATACCGGCGCAGAGCGACCTCCATCGCCGCCGGGTCGGCGGTATCGATCTGCAACGGCAGATCGCACACCGCCTGGATCTCCTCCATCACCGCCGGCAGTAAGGCCGGCTCATCCACCTCCGGCAGGCCCACATTGACGTCCAGAATATGAGCGCCCTGCTCCTGCTGGGTGAGCGCCTGACCGAGGATATAGGTCATATCTCGCTCCACCAAAGCGGCCTTGAGCTTCTTCTTACCGGTAGGGTTAATGCGCTCGCCAATGAGCACCGGGGTCTCCCCCAAGGTCACCGCATGGGTGGCGGAGGATACCCAGGTACGCCCTTTGGGCTGTATCGGCTGAGGGGCGATCCCCTGCAAGCGGTGGGCCAGAGCCGCAATATGCGCCGGGGTGGTGCCACAGCAGCCGCCCACCACACGCACGCCTGCCTGCACCTGGCGGGCCACGGCGTCGGCAAACGCCTCCGGCGTCACGTCGTACACCGTCACCCCCTCCACCGTCTGGGGCAGACCGGCGTTGGGCTGTAACAGCACCGGCACCGATGCCGCCGCCAGATACCGTTCCACCACGGGGGCCAGCTGCGCCGGGCCGTAGGAGCAATTGACGCCGATGGCATCGGCGCCCATGCCTTCCAGGAGGGCGATCATGGCCTCCGGAGTAGCGCCGGTGGTCAGCCGGCCATCCTCCCCGTAGGCGTTGGAGACCATCACCGGCAGGGTACACGTCTCCTTGGCGGCCAGCAGAGCCGCCTTGGTCTCGTAGCTGTCGTTCATGGTCTCAATAAGGATCACATCGGCGCCATACTGCGCCCCCAGACGTACCGTCTCTGCAAAGATCTCGACCGCTTCTTCAAAAGGCAGGTCACCGTAAGGACGCAGCAGACGACCGGTGGGGCCAATATCCAGCGCCACAAAGCGCTCCGCCCCGGCCTCCCGGGCGGCGGTACGTGCCAGCCGGAGGGCGGCGGCGATGACCTGCTCCAGCTCTTCCGGTGGGTAATGCAGGCGGTTGGCGCCAAAGGTGTTGGCGGTGATCACCCGACTGCTGGCGGCAAGGTACGCCCGGTGAATGGCCAGTATCTGCTCCGGGTGGGTCAGGCAACGGCGCTCCGGGCGTTCCCCCGGCTGCAGACCGCCCTGCTGCAGCAGGGTGCCCATGCCCCCGTCCAGCAGAAGCACGTTCTCTTGCATATAAGTGCGTATATCCATCCTATCAGTCCTTTATCCCCGTTACAGCGGTAACGGATTTGGTCGGGGTCATGAGCAGGCTTTGCTGTAAGGTGACCCCAATGTGTCGATGCGGTTCCAGCAGGGCGAACAGATCCGCCTGCAGGGAAAGCGGTATATCCCCATAGCCGGGGCTGACCCGTCGGGTGGCGCAAAAGGTATCACAAAGAGCTTCGACCCGTTCGGTGCCCAGCGCCTGCAGCATCACCGCCCGGGCCGGGGACAGACGGCTGTACCGGGCGATCAGCCGGTCAATGGGATGCCCCACCGTGGCGGCAAACACCATCGCCCGGGAGCATCCTGCCACGGTCTCCGCCAACAGACGGGAGGGCACATAAAGGGTCCCCAGCCATACCCCCTCCTCGGTGCCGGTCACCGGCAGGGTCAAAGCGCACACCTGCCCGGTGAACAGCCCGTCGGTCTCCTGCAGACAGTCGGTGAGCAGGGCCTCCATATCCGGGGTGGAACGGCGGCAGCCGGCGTACCGCAGTACCTCCCGGCGATCCACCCGGGGCAGCGGCACCCGGACGGTCTCTACCCCGTTCATGTGAGAATGCAGGACAGGTTGTCCTGTATCTTACGGGCGACCTCCGGCTTGTTCATGGAGTAGACGTGCACCACCTTGATGCCGTTGGCGTACAGATCGATGATCTGATCGGTGGCGTAGGCAATACCGGCCTGCATCATCGCCGCCGGGTCGTGCCCAAAGCGGTCCACCAGGCTCTTGAACCGCTGGGGCATGAAAGAGCCGGACAGCTGGATGGCACGTTCCACCTGCTTGGCGTTGGTGATGGGCATGATGCCGGGGATCACCGGGACGGCAATACCGGCCTCCCGTATCTTATAAAGGAAGTTATATAGCAGGTTATTGTCAAAAAACATCTGGGTGGTGAGAAACTCCACGCCGGCATCCACCTTCTCCTTGAGATGGCGGATATCCTCCTTCTGATCGGCACTCTCCGGGTGGATCTCCGGGTAGCAGGCGCCACCGATGCAAAAGCCGCCGGTCTGCCGCAGCTCATGGACCAGATCCACCGCATAGCGGTAATGCCAGCTCTCCCGGTCGCTGTTACGCAGCTCTGGGGTCAGGTCGCCGCGCAACGCCATGACGTTCTCGATGCCGGCGGCCTTCATGTCCGCTATACGCTGTGCTACCGTCTCCCGGGTGGAGGACACGCAGGTCAGGTGTGCCAGAGTAGGCACCCCGTACTGCCGCTGGGTGGTGGCCGCCATATCCAGGGTGTACCGGCTGGTACCCCCTCCGGCACCGTAGGTCACGCTCATAAAAGCCGGACGAAGCCGGGCGATCTCCTCAATGGCGGTTTTTACACTCTCAAAGGCACTATCCACCTTGGGCGGAAACACCTCAAAGCTCAGCGCCGTGGTGTCGCTGTGCAGCAGCTCTCGCAAGGTCATAGGGCAGCCCCCTTCTGTAAGTAGATATCAATACACAGATAAGTATACACCCTCTTTCACCCAAATGCAATCCCCATAAATCCGTTGACAATTCTCGGCAGAAGGACTATACTGGACTTAGGCCTTGCAGTCACACCATATTTGTAGGAGGATTATTGTCATGGATATTGAAATCATTGTCATTATTGCCTTAGCCCTGGCGGTTGCCGCCACCGTGCTGGCCTTCGTGTTCATCGTCCCCGAAAAGAAGCGTGCCCGTCTCAACGGTTTTGGTAAGTTCCTGCACGACACCCTGAACTTCAAGTACCTCATCGTCGAAAAGATCCTGCAGGCGTTGTACATCTTTTCCACCGCCGCTGTCATCCTGGCCGGCTTCTTCATGCTGTTCTATGTGGATCATGACTACTGGATGGGCGGCGAAGGTCTCCTGCTGATGATCCTTGGCCCCATCAGCGTGCGTCTGGCCTATGAGATGATCATCATGGCCATCCTGCTGGTCAAGAACGTCATCCAGATCAACAACAAGCTCAAGAACGAGAACAACGACACCGGTGCGCAGGACGTGTTCGGTGCGCCCACGGTAGAGGGCTTCCAGGGCTTCCGCCCCGCCCCCGTGGCCGTTCCCACCGCTGCTCCGGTGGTCGAGCCGACCCCCGTGGTCGCCCCCACAGCAGAAGCGCCCCGTTCTTTCTGCACTCGCTGTGGCGCGGTGCTGAATGCGGACGGCACCTGCCCCAACTGTCAATAAAGCGCCCCTGCAAGGCTCTGCAATCAATCAAAAAAGGAAGGACGAAGCCGGATGGCTTCGTCCTTCTTGCATTGTACGGTTTATGGGACACACAGTCCGCTATACTGTAGGCAGATCGATAAACGAAAGGGGACTTGTGTTATGTGGGCCGATATCAGTATTAGCGAAAAGGTGTGGGACGTCTTGTACGCCAGCGTGATGCTGGAGGGAGAGGAACGTCGGGAGGCCCTGCGTCGTTTGGGCGTTCCTTGCCCCGAAGGCGCTCACTCCGCCTCGGTATGATCGGCTTTGCCGGCGATGCGCAGAGCGATGTTGAGGGATACATAGTTGTTGGCCACCGCCAGCAGGGTACTGCGCTGCTCGGCGGTCAGCTTGCGGAATACGGTCAGCACCGCTGTCTCCTCTGGGTCCAGACCCGGCAGGGTGCCGTCATCCCGCAGCTCATTGCGGTCACCTTCCATGTGGGGGGTATTGCCTAACAGATAATCCACCGATACCCGGAATAACTCCGCCAACCGCAGGAGGGTATCCTGATGGGGCATGCTGGAACCGGTCTCATACTTGGCATAGGTGGAACGCTCCAGATTGAGCAGGGCGGCAATGCGCTCCTGGGTCAGATGATTGGCACTGCGCAGCTGTCGCAGGCGGTTGCCAAAGGGGGTATAGCGCTTGACCGATTTCTCCATCATATCCTTCACCTCCTGTTTATTATACACAATGTGAAAGAGGTTCACAACACTCTTGGGAGCTTTTGCTGTGAAATAAATTCACCTGGAGGAGTGACGCAAAAGGGCGGTTGCATTTTGGCAAATTCTTTGGTATACTGCGGTTGTAACAACGAAAAGGACGGTACCGGTATGGAAAAAATCGCCAGCTTTCAGATCAATCACGACACCCTGCTCCCCGGCATGTATCTCTCCCGTGTGGATGGGGACGTGACCACCTACGACCTGCGGTTTATCCGCCCCAACACGCCACCGTACATGGAGAACGGAGCCATGCATACCATTGAGCATCTGGTAGCTACCTACGTGCGTAACAGCCGCCACAAGGACGGTATCATCTACGTTGGCCCCATGGGATGCCGCACCGGGTTCTACCTGCTGACCCGGGGGCTGACCCACCAAGAGGTCATCGACCTGACGGTGGCGGCGCTGGACTTTGCCGCCGGCTTTGAGGGGGATATCCCCGGGGCGTCCCGTGTGGAGTGCGGCAACTGGCTGGAGCACGACCTGGCCGGGGCAAAAGCCCTCTGCCGCCAGCAGGCACAGACCTTGCGCGGCTGGACGCCCGAACAACTGACCTATCCTAAATAATGGGAATGTTTCCGGCAGAATCGCTAAAGATTCTGCCGGTTTTTTGTGCAAAAAGCACGAATATGGCGGAATGAGGTTGCCTTTTGCTCCATTTACGGGTATAATAGGCGAAAAGATGACAGATTTGTAACCGTTTTTCCTTGTAAAAACGGTTTTGGTTTCTACGATAAAAGGAGGCACTTGCTTGTCCAATCAACATACAAAAGCGCCCTTCCGCATAGGGGCGGTCATCCACCGGATGTACCGCTACTACTACGGTATCGGGCTGCAAGCCATCCGGCTGTCCCACCGGGTACGCCGGACGGTGTCACCGGGACTCAACCGATGGAAACGGCGGATCGCCCTCTTGTGGAAGCGCCGTGTCACCCTGCCGGTGCACCGGCAGTGGCAGAAGCTGAAGAGAATGTTCTGCGCCTTCCCCCGGGCATGCCGGGAACTGCGGCAGGCCACCAAGGGACACCCCCTGCGTGTGTTCCCCAGCCTGCTCTGGCTGGGCAAACGGGCGGTCAGCCACTATAAGGAAGAACTGCTGACCCTCTGGCGATTGGCCGGTCCCGTGGCGGCCACGGTGGTGCTGATCATCACCCTGGCGTCCTGGGGAAACACCGAGTACTGTCTGGCACTGACCTACGCCGGTCAGGACATTGGGTACATTGACAACGAAAACGCCTACTCCGTGGCCGCCACCATGGCGGAGGACCGCGTGGTGAACGTGGACAACTCCTTTGCGGTGGAGGTAGCCCCCACCCTGGCGGTAACCATCAAGGGGGACAAGCAGACCCTCTCGGATGAGGCGCTGTGTGATGCGATCCTCAGCACCGCCGGGGACAGCATCACCCAGGCCACCGGCCTGTATATCAACGATGACTTTATCGGCGCCATGGCCTCCGACGGGGAGCTGAACACCCTGCTGGACGGTATCAAGGACGGCCATTTTGACAAAAACGATGCCAACCAACGAGCTGAGTTCGTCCAGAAGGTGGAAACGGTGGCCGGGCTGTACCCCATCCAGTCGGTGATCGCCGGCACGGATCTCAAGGACCAGCTCACCGCCCAGACGGTGGAAAAGCACACCTACACCGTGCAGGCCGGGGATACCCTGAGCACCATCGCCGCCAAGCACGACATGACCACCACCCAGCTGCGCCAGCTCAACCCCTCGTTTGCCAAAACGGATATGGTGCGTATCGGGGACGTGCTGACCATCCAGCGACCCCAGTCTTTCCTGCAGGTCAAGGTCATCAAGACCATCTCCTATACCGAGACCATCGACTATAAGACCCAGATCATATACAATGATAAACAGCCGGTCACCTATAGTAAGGTCAAGACCAAGGGGCAGGAGGGCAGCCAGATCGTCACCGCCGAGGTTACCCTGGTGGACGGTCTGGAGATTGGCCGCAAGACCATCGCCACCACCGTTACCAAGCAACCGGTGACCAAGGTGGAGGAGCGTGGCACCAAGCGGGTGGTCAGCTCCGGCGGTACGGTGGTACAGCAGGGCGACGGTATCACCCACGGCAGCATGCTGTGGCCGGTGCCCATCTGCCGCAACATGTCCCGGGGCTACTTTGCCGGCCACTATGCCATTGACATCGCCAACGGTCCGGTTACGGTCAACAACAAGCCCTGTATTGCGGCCGACGGCGGTACCGTGGTGTTTGCCGGCCGGTACTACGGCTACGGCAACTACGTCAAGATCGACCACGGCAACGGGATACAGACCACCTACGCCCACCTCAATGCCATCTCGGTGGTGAAGGGGCAGAAGGTGTCTCGCGGCCAGCAGGTGGGGCTTATCGGCAACACCGGTAACTCCCGCGGTCCGCACCTGCACTTTGAGGTCATCCGCAACGGCGTACGTGTCAACCCCCTCAACTACGTTAAGCCTTATTAAAACCACAAGGCAGGCTCCTCTCGGTGAGAGGAGCCTGCCCTTTTTGCTTATTTTAAGAAGATCTCAATGACCGGGGAAATACCCTGGGGAGCTACCGGAGGCAGAGAGAAGAATACCTTGCCGCTGTACTCGGTAACGTCACCGCCGGAATCGATACGCAGGGTTTCGGTGAACTTGACCTCGCTGGCATCCTGCAGGAACTGGGCATACGCCACCCGACCGCACAAGCCTTCCACCTCGATGCGGCAGAAGGGATAGGTCTGCAGGTGGAGGTACAGCCGCTTGCCATCCTCCGACTGGGTAAGCACCGTGCCGTTCGGTACCTTGATGCCCTCCTCGGCCTGGGTACAGCCGTAGATGGAACGGCTGTTGAGGTGCATCCATTCGCTGTAAGCCTCCAGCGCCTGGTTGGCACGGTAGTCAAAGTTGCCCCGACCGGTGGGGCCCACGTTCATGATAAGGTTGCCGCCCACCGAGACGGTGTTGACCAGCATATCAATGAGCATCTTGGGGGTCTTCCAGCTCATCTCATCCCGGAAATAGCCCCAGGAGCCGGAGAAGGTCTGGCAAGCCTCAAAGGTGACCTTGTTGCCCTCCTCATCGGTGGGCCATACGGTGGGCTGGTACTGCTCCGGTGTCCACAGATCCTGGTTGATCTGGGTGCGATTGTTGATGATCAGATGGGGCTGCAATGCCCGGGCGGTGGCGATCAATGCCTCGGCCTCCCATTCCTCCTTGCCCTTGGCGCCGTCGTGCTGCATCCAGGGCTTCCAGTCGGTGGGATACCCCTCCTTATCATAGGAAAAATCCATCCACAGAATATCGATCTTACCGTAGTTGGTCAGCAGCTCGGTCACCTGATCACGCATGTACTGGGCGTACCGACGCATATCCCGTCCCTTGTCCTGCTGTTCGGCATCCGCATCCCGGCGACGGGGATGCAGCACGTCAATGGGATAGTCCGGATGATGCCAGTCGATGAGGGAGTAGTAGAAGCCCACTCCCAGACCCTCCGCCCGGAAGGCCTCCACGTACTCCTTGACCAGATCCCGGCCAAAGGGGGTGTTGGTGATCTTGTAATCGGTGTATTGGCTGTCAAACAGACAGAAGCCTTCATGGTGCTTGGTGGTCAGCACGGCATACTTCATGCCGGCGGCCTTCGCCTTGCGTGCCCATTCCCGGGCATCAAACAGATCGGGGGAAAACCGATCAAAGTACCGCTGATAGCCCTCCTCCGGGATGTACTCCAGCGTCTTGATCCACTCATTGCGCGCCGGCAGGGCGTACAGACCAAAGTGAATGAACATGCCAAACCGGTCATGGCGGAACCAGGCGGTGTCGCCGGGGGTCTGGCGAACCTCGTGTAACGGCATAGGGAACCCTCCTTGACTTTTTTCTCATCATACCCTATAATCAAGGCACACACCATGGAATATTTATGCGAAAATATGGAGGATTTGGATGAACGTACGCCAAAACGACCTGTTAATCAAGGAATCTAACCGACAGAATATGGATATATCGGACATCGGGTATGCGGATCTGGATCCTGCGTGGCACGCCCGGGCGTGTTCCCCCTACACCCGGGTGTACATGGTCACCGACGGCTACGGGGAGCTGACCTACGGGCGCCGGTGCGTCCGGCTGACGCCGGGCAACGTGTATCTGGTGCCGGCGGAGCTGGATTTCACCTACGCCTGCCCCCAGCGGCTGGAAAAGCTGTACATCCACCTCAATCTGTTCCGGTACAACCGGTACGATCTGCTGGCCGGGTATCCGGATGTGATCACCCTGCCCCATAAGGAGGCGGTCATCCGGCAGGCGGTGGATGCCTTTCGTCGGGCGGATGTCATGGGCGCCTTGACCCTCAAGAGCGTGCTCTACGCCACCCTCACCGAGGCGATGACCCTCATCGGCCTGCCGTCGGAACCGATCGAAAGCTATTCTGCCCCGGTCAAGGAGGTCATCCGGCTCATTGATACCCAGCCCTCCATGGCCCTCACCGCCGAAACGCTGGCCGCACGGCTGTACCTCTCTCCCAGTCAGCTGCAAAAACGATTCCGTCGGGAGGTGGGGGTGCCGTTAGGTCGGTACATCAGCGACCGGGTGCTGTTTGCCGCTGAGCGACAGCTGCGTACCACCGGAGACCCCATCAGCACCATCAGCGACCGGCTGGGGTTCTGCGATCAGTTTTACTTTTCCCGGCGTTTCACCAACCAATATGGAACGCCTCCCTCGGTCTACCGAAAGACCCAGCAGGAATAAGGGTTGCATTTTTTGACGCATTGTGCTAGAATAGGAAAAATTTAAAAATAAAGGTCGGATCAATATGCAAAAAGTCAAAGCCTTCCTTGACCGTAAGCTGGTCAAACCTTCCGCCAAGCTGTACTTTGTGGACGCTATGGGCAGCATGGCGCTGGGACTGTTTGCCACCCTGCTCATCGGCACCATCTTCAAGACCATCGGGCAGGAGCTGGGCTGGTCGATGTTCCTGGACATCGCCGGCTTTGCCACCCAGGCCACCGGCGCCGCCCTGGGCGTTGCTATCGCCCTCAAGCTGCAGGCACCGCCTCTGGTGATGCTGTCCAGCGCCGTGGCCGGTATGATCGGTAATAATCTGGGCACCGTCATCGATGGAACGCCGGTCACCGCCGGGCCTGCCGGCGCCTTTGTGGTGGTCATTATTGCGGTAGAGCTGGGTAAGCTCGTGTCCAAGGAGACCCACGTGGACATCCTTGTCACCCCGGTGGTCACCATCCTCTCCGCCATGCTGGTGGGTCAGCTGGTATGCCCGGGCATCGCCTACTGCATGCATTGGCTGGGTGTGTTCATCAACACCGCCACCGCCATGCAGCCGCTGGTCATGGGCATCCTCATCGCCGTGGTGGTGGGTATCATCCTCACCTTGCCCATCAGCTCCGCCGCCATCTGCGCCATGATCGCCATCTCCGGCTTGGCCGGCGGCGCCGCTACTGCCGGCTGCTGTGCCCAGATGGTGGGCTTCGCGGTCATCAGCTTCCGGGAGAACCGCTGGGCCGGTCTGGTCGCCCAGGGTCTGGGCACCTCCATGCTGCAGATGGGCAACATCGTGCGCAACCCCCGTATCTGGATCCCGGCCACCCTGGCCTCTGCTATCACCGGCCCCATGGCCACCCTGCTGTTTAAGCTGGAGTGCTCCGGCGTCAATGCCGGTATGGGTACCTGCGGTCTGGTCGGCCCCCTGGGCGTCCTGAGCGACATGCAGTTCAGCCTCACCTCCATCATCGGTGTGGTGGTGGTGTGTCTGGTCGCCCCGGCCATCCTCAGCCTTATCTTCTCCGAGATCCTGCGTAAGCTGGGCTGGATCAAGCCCGGCGACATGAAGCTGGAGCTGTAATCCCCCTGTGCAAGCAAAGAACCGCCGTCCTGTCAGGACGGCGGTTCTTTTGTATAACGCCGGCGGTATTCCGTGGGGGTCATGCCCACCCGCTGGCGAAAAAGGCGGCTGAAGTACAGAGGGTCATCGTATCCCACCAGAGCCGCAATGCGTGCTACGCTGTCGGTGGAATGAAGGAGCAGTGCCTGGGCATTGGCCAACCGGATGCCCAGCACGTATTGCAGGGGGGTGACCCCCACCTGCTCCCGAAAGCTGCGGATAAACCAGCTCACGCTCATGTGCCGGGAGGCGGCGTAGGCGGCTATATCAATGGGCTCCCGGTAATGCTCCGACAGATACACCTGCGCCTCGTGCAGCTCGGACAGAATGTCCCCCGTGAGGGTGCCGCCGGACTGCCGGTGGCGCATGACCTGCAGTAAGAGCCGCCGCAGATGCAGGACGGTCATCTCCTCGTACCCCGGCTGCCACAGCTGCAGCTCCCGGATGATGCGGTCCAGCAATCGCTGGGCGGAGGGGATATCCCCCACCGGGAATACCTTGTCCTCCCCTTTGATGCCGTAGTGGGCCAGCACCTCGGCGGCTTCGCTGCCGGTAAAATGCACCCAGTATACCACCGCCCCGTCGGCGGCGCAGTAGATGTACCGCTGAGGCTCCCCCGGACGGTATAGCACCATGTGCCCAGCGGTAACCGTACGAGGCGCACCGTCCACATCAAAATAGGCCTGCCCGGCGGCCACCAGCAACAGCTGGTAATCCCCCCGGCCCCGGTAACAGTTCTCGTACCGGGGGACGGTGAGCATCCGGTAGGTGCCGCAGCTGGACACGATGAACGGCCGGGACAGATCCTCGTAATCCACCTGCGGTCCGGTGAGATAACCGGCATTAACATACATGGAATCACCCTCTCTCGGGAGTATTGTATCATTTTATCCATGCTTTGTCCAACAATATTTATAGCATTTCTCGGATTTTTTCTTTACAATAAAAGAAGAAATTGATAGGAGGGAAAACCATGCTGTTACCCCGTCACTACGAAAATCTGCATATCCTGCATGAAAACACCCTGCCGAACCGCGCCTATTATATCCCGGCGTCCGTCCGGCTGGACGACCCGGTGGAGAACCGGGAGGCCTCCGACCGTCTGCAGCTGCTGGGCGGCGACTGGCTGTTCCGGTACTATCCGTCGGTGGAGGATCTGGACGACCCCTTCTGGGAGGAGACCTTTGATACGGACGATTTCACCATCCTGCCGGTCCCCTCGGTATGGCAGAATCACGGCTACGACACCCACCAGTACATCGATGGGCAGTATCCCTTCCCCATGGATCCACCCTACCTCCCCTACGACAATCCCTGCGGCGCTTATCGGCGTACCTTCGACTATCATCCTTGCGCCCAGGCGCCTCTGGTGCACCTGAGCTTTGAAGGGGTGGACTCCTGCCTCTACGTGTGGCTCAATGGGCAATATATCGGGTATAGCCAGGTATCCCATTCCACCTCGGAATTTGACCTGACCCCCCATATCCGGGAGGGAAACAACACCCTGGCCGTATTGGTGGTCAAATGGTGCGACGGCAGTTACTTTGAGGATCAGGATAAGTTCCGCATGAGTGGTATCTTCCGGGACGTATACCTCCTGCAGCGGACGGTAGACGGGATCACCGACTATACCGTACACGGTGCGCCCGACGGCACGGTGACCGTCACCATGGAGCGCCGGGGACAGCCGGTGCCGGTGACCCTGACCCTCTACGACCGGGAGAATCATCCGGTGGCGCACACCGTCACCACCGGAAACACGGCGGTGCTGTCGGTGCCGGCGCCTCGGCTGTGGTCAGCGGAGGATCCGTATCTGTACACCCTCACCATGGACGCCGGAGACGAGTATATCACCGAGCAAGTGGGGTTGCGGGATATTCGGGTGGCGCACAACACGGTGCTGCTCAATGGCTCTCCCATCAAGTTCCACGGGGTCAACCGCCACGACAGCGACCCTCAGACCGGGTTTGCCATCAGCGTGGCGCAGATGAAGCGTGACCTGACGGTGATGCGGCAGCACAACATCAACGCCATCCGCACCAGCCATTATCCCAATGCGCCGCAGTTCTATCAGCTATGCGACCGGTACGGCTTTTATGTCATGGACGAGGCGGACATGGAGGCAGAAGGCCCCATCCACGCCTACCGTCGGTATACCCGCCCAGAGGAGCGCCGGGAGCATTGGCATGAGATGATCATCGACGATCCCCGGTACACGGAAACGGTGGTTGACCGGGTACAGCGCTGTGTCATCCGGGATAAAAACCGCCCCTCGGTGGTCATCTGGTCGGCCGGCAACGAGAGTGCCTACGGATGCACGGTGGAAGAGGCACTGCGCTGGATCAAGCACTACGACCCCACCCGGCTGACCCATTACGAGAGCGCCCTCTACCACACCAAAGACCGTAAGATGGATTACAGCTGCCTGGATCTGTACAGCCGGATGTACCCAGCGGTGGGGGATATCCATCGGTATATGGCCAACCAGCCGGACAAGCCCTACGTACTGTGCGAGTACAGCCATGGTCTGGGCAACAGCAACGGGGATCTGGAGGATTACTTTGAGGTCATCGAAGCCTATGACGCCGTGTGCGGTGGGTTTGTATGGGAGTGGTGCGACCACGCCATCTATAAGGGGGATACCCCTGACGGCAAGCCCATCTACTATTACGGCGGTGACCACGGCGAATGGCAGCACAACCGGTGGTACTGTCTGGACGGTCTGGTGCACCCCGACCGGCGCCCCAAAAGCGGACTGCTGGAATTTAAAAACGTGCATACTCCGGTACGCATCGTCCGCTGGCAGGATGGCGACCTCACCCTACACAATTACCGTGACTTTACCGACACCGCCGCCTATGCCTCCCTGCGGTACCGGCTCACCTGCGATGGCGTCACGGTGGCCGAAGGGACCCTGCCGGCGGTGGCTATCCCACCTCACGGGGAGGGGACGGTGCCGCTGGTGCTGGAGGTGCCCACCGAAGGCCGGTGCTTCCTGCAGGTGGAAACCGTCCTGACCCGGGCGGAAGGCTTGCTGCCGGCCGGGCATCCTCTGGGGATGCACGAGATCACCGTGGCCGACCGGCCGTGTGCCTCTTTGCCCATGGCCCCCGTCCTGCCGGCTTCGCCCCTCGCCGTCCGGGAGGATCACCGCACCCTGACGGTGGAGAACCGCTGTCTGCGGTACGTATACGATAAGCGCACGGGGCTGTTCCGGGAGCTGACGGTGGAGGGCAAGCCCCTGCTGCAGCGTCCCATGGAGCTGGACATCTGGCGAGCGCCCATGGGCATTGATCGCAATAACCTGGATACTTGGAAAGCCGCCGGGCTCAACCGGGCGGTGACCCGGGCGTATGAGACCAGCTATACCGCTGACGGGGACGGCGTGGATATCCGTACCACCCTTTCCATGACCCCCATCGGTCTGCAGCGCATCCTCACCGTGCAGGCGACGTGGCACATCAGCCCCACCGGCAGTATCCGGGTAACCCTGGATGCTGTCAAGGACCCCGATTTCCCTCTGCTGCCCCGGTTTGGCCTGCGGCTGTTCCTGCCCAAGACCATGTGTCAGGTGCGCTACAGCGGCATCGGCCCGGAGGAAAGCTACTATGATAAGCGACGCACCGGCTACCACGGGGTGTTCGACACCACGGTGGAGGCCATGCACGTGGATTATGTGTATCCCCAGGAAAACGGCAGTCGCAGTGACTGCGATTACCTACAGCTCACCGGGGAAGGGCGCACCCTGCAGGTGACCGCCGGAGAGCCGTTCTCCTTTAGCGCTTCCCCCTATACCCGGGAAGAGCTGGAGCAGAAAGGGCACAGCTATGAGCTGGAGCCTTGCGGTCACACGGTGCTGTGCATCGACTACCGTCAAAACGGGCTTGGCTCCACCAGCTGTGGCGTGGTGCTGTTACCCCCCTATCGATTCGATCAGCTGGACATCCACTTTGAAGTACAGTTGGATATCGGGTAAAAAAAGGCGATGCACCGTGGTGCATCGCCTTTACTGTGTTAATCCTCCCATTTCTGCGCCTGCTGGAAGGAGAAGGGAGAGCCGTACACCCCACCGCCAAAGGGGCGGACATGGATGCCGGCGGTATGGGCCGCTATCCCGTAGTAGCGGCTGGGGAAGCTCAACGGCACCGTGGGGCAGGCCTGCCGCAGTAGGGTCTCGGCGGCCGTGACCTCCGGGCGGCCGCCGGTGAGGGCCGCATTGACCGCCAGATCGTACGCCGCCTCCCCATAACCGGTAAAGTTCTCTGCCGAGGAAGCCGTGTAGACGGTCAGATTTTCGGCGGCGGTCAGTCCGGAAAGGGTGACGGCACACACCGCCAGCTGGTAGTTGCCGGCACGCAGACGGGCCTCCACCGTAGCCGGGGGGACGGTTTCCAGGGTGCAGTAGAGCTTGAGATTCTTCTGCCAGGATTGGATCAGGTACCGTGCCAGATCCTCACTGTACCCGTCCTCCGGTGCCAACACGGTCAGACGGGGCAGGGAGGGCGTTTTCTCATCCGGATAGGCGGCCTTAAGGCCACGCCCCAAGGCGGTCTGTGCCGCGGCCACATCGGTAACCAGCCGGGCGGAATTGCCGGGGTTGCGGTACGCCTCCCCGGCCACGGTGGCATCCGGAGGCAGATAGCCGGTGGCCGGCGCTTCGCCCTGCGCCTGCAGATAGCCATACACCGTCTCCCATTGCACCGCATCCCGCAAGGCGCGGCGGATGTCCGCATTGTGCAGGGGTGTCTGGGCGGTGTTAAAGTAAAGACTGCGCACCGTATCCTGCAGTGTCACCGTCTGTATGTCGGTATCCGCCAGCTCCTCGACCTGGGCGGCGGTCAGCGCCACCGCATCCATCTGGCCGGTGCGCAGGCTTTCCACCGGATCATCCACCCCGATGACGTACCGTACCGCCGCCGGCAGTACCGCCGCCGCATCACGGTAGCCCTCGTGCTTGCCCAGCAAAAGGCTCTCTCCGTGGTTCCACGCAGTCAGGGCAAAGGGGCCGTTGGTGATCAGGTACTGCTTTTCCAGACCGTAACGGCCGGCGGTGTACTCAAAAAACGCCCGGTTACAGGGCATGCACGGGGTGGTCGCCAGGGTGGCCGGAAAAGAAGGGTCCGCCACGTTGAGGGTGATGATCAAGCGGTCGTCCCCCTCGGTGCGCACCCCCAGCGCACCCAATCCCTGCTGACCGGTGTGCACCGCCCGGGCGTTCTGGATAACGTACAGAGAGGCGGCCAGACTGTCCGGGGCGCCGGGAGACAGCGCTCGCTGCAGGCCAAACAGATAGTCCTGCGCCGTCACCGGCGTTGGCTCGTCCCACGGGGTCTCCTCCCCCGGCACGCTGACGGTGCTCCATTGGTTTTGGCGCAGGGTAAAGGTGTAGGTGCGCCCATCGGCGGATACCGTCCAGTTGGCACCGGCCGGCACCGGTTGTCCCCGGTCATCCAGCCTGGTCAGCCCTTCAAACAGCACCGACAGCACGGTGATGGCCGCCGGATCGGTGGATACCTGCGGATCCAGCTGTGCCGGTTCTGCCTCCAGCGGAAAGCGAAAGCCGGCGCCGGCACCGTCGTCACCGCACCCGGTGAGTGTCAGCAGCAGCACCGCCATCAGGCAAAAAGCCAGCAAACGCTTCATAAGACGCCCCTCCTTTTCATCACTTGTATCCATTAGTATATATGCTTTTCCGCACTTTTTCAAGAAAAATCGAAAAACTTAAAAATTTCCCTTGCTTTTTGCCAACACCCGTGTTATAATAGCGTTCGCAATCGCATCCGGGTGTGGCGCAGTTGGTAGCGCGCTTGACTGGGGGTCAAGAGGCCGTGAGTTCAAGTCTCGCCACTCGGACCAAGTAAAGAGGAGTACCGCTTGTCGGTACTCCTCTTTGCTTTGTACAACCGGCAAGCTGTGCCGGCCTCTTGACCCCCGGGTCAGGCTTTGCCTGCGAGCGCCGCCGGTGGCGGATACAGCGAGCAAGGCAAAGGCGCTGCGGTCGAAATTCGCCGAGCGATAGCGAGGGAAGCGAATTTCGGGCACCGCAAGAGGTAGCCGTGAGTTCAAGTCTCGCCACTCGGACCATCAAAGGGCAATGAAAAAGATATTGCCCAAGAAACCCCCGATTTTATCGGGGGTTTCGCCGTTTCTACGGTCGAAATTTTTACAAGCGATTTTGCAGATGTG
>SVPB01000058.1 GCA_015066065.1 Oscillospiraceae bacterium
AGATGAGCACCAGCTTGATGCCGGTATACCGGGAAAGGGCGTTGATGAGGGAGTGGACGGTGCGGCCAAACTTCAGGTCACCGCAGAAGCCCACTGTCATGTCGGTGAACCGTCCCTTTTCCCGATGGATGGTGAGCAGATCCGCCAAGGTCTGGGTGGGGTGGCAATGACCGCCGTCACCGGCGTTGATGACCGGGATGGAGGCATTGTTGGCCGCCACCAGAGCAGAGCCCTCCTTGGGGTGCCGCATGGCGATGATATCCGCATAGCAGCTGATGGTCTTGGCGGTGTCCGCCAGGCTCTCCCCCTTGGCGGCGGAGGAGCTGTTGGCTTCCGAAAAGCCGATGACGTTGCCGCCCAGCTCGTACATGGCCGCCTCAAAGCTCAGCCGGGTACGGGTGGAGGGCTCAAAAAACAGGGTAGCCAGTTTTTTGCCCCGGCAACGGTCGGCGTAGTCCGCCGGATGCGCAATAATGTCGCAGGCGGTGGCGATAAGCTCGTCCAGCTCCGCCTCGGTCAGGTCGATGATGTCGATCAGGCTTCTCATACCTTCGCCCCATTCACAGCAAGATAGTTCTTAATCCGGGTGACATTTTCCTCGTTGGCAGGATCCTCTTCCAGATATTCAATAATATCGTATACGTCCACCACCGAGTAGACGGGGAACCCAAATTCCTCCTCTACCTCGGCCATGGCGGACTTATCGGTCTTGCCCTTTTCCTTGCGGTCCACCATGACGAAGGTGGCGGCCACCTTGACCCCCTCCAGAGAGGCGAGGTTGGCCATGCTTTCCCGGATGGCGGTGCCGGCGGTGATGACGTCCTCTACAATGACCACGTCCTCGCCGGCGGTGGGCACGTAGCCCACGAAGATGCCGCCTTCCCCGTGATCCTTGGCTTCCTTACGGTTGAAGAAGAAGGGCACGTCCAGCCCTTCCTTGGCCAGCGCGATGGAGGAGGACACCGCAATGGAGATGCCCTTGTAGGCCGGGCCGTACAGCACGGTGCGGCGGTTACCGACCTTTTCGAGATACGCTTTGGCGTAGAACTCGCCCAGCTTCTTGATCTGTTCGCCGGTCTTGATGTCGCCGGCATTGATAAAGTACGGGATCTTACGGCCACTCTTGGCGGTGAAATCGCCGAACTTCAGCACCCCTGCCCCCTGCAGGAATTGGATAAACTCTCTCTTATAGCCTTCCATTGCGTGATCCTCCCTTATATTACACGTTATTAATCACAGAATTCCGCTACACAGCGCTCGTAAGCCGCTACCGGGTCCTCGGCGGCGGTGATGGGGCGACCCACCACGATGTAGTCCGAGCCGATGCGCTTGGCCTCGGCAGGGGTCATGACCCGCTTCTGGTCACCGATATCCCCGTCTGCAAACCGCACGCCGGGGGTAACGGTCAGGAAGTCAGCGCCGCAGGTGTCGTGCACCTTGCCTGCCTCCAACGGGGAGCAGACCACCCCATCCAGACCAGCCTTCTTGGCGTTGGCGGCGTAGTGCATGACCACCTGGTCAATGGGCTCCCGGATGAGCAGATCCTGCTCCATGCTCTCCTGATCGGTGGAGGTCAGCTGGGTCACCGCAATGAGCAGCGGCCGGGTGCCGTCGGGACGGGTCAGCCCCTCAATGGCGGCCTCCATCATCCGGCAGGTACCGCCGGCGTGCAGGTTGGTAATATCCACGTCCAGTCCGGACAGCACACTCATGGCCTTTTTGACCGTGTTGGGGATGTCGTGCAGCTTGAGATCCAAGAAGATCTTGTGGCCGCGCTTCTTGATCTCCCGTACAATGGCAGGACCTTCGGCGTAGAACAGCTCCATACCGATCTTAACAAAGGGTTTACGCCCCGTGAACTGATCCAGGAAGGAAAACACCTGCTCGGCACTGGAAAAATCGCAGGCAACGATTACGTCTTTACCCATTATTGAACGCCTCCTATTATGTCTCGTAGGTTGGTGATGCCGTAGCGGTCCATCACCGCCGGCAGTTGGCGGATGATGTCCCGGCAAACGTAGGGATCCACCAGATTAGCGGCGCCCACCTCCACGGCGGTAGCGCCGGCCAGCATCATTTCGATCACGTCCTCGGCGGTGGACACGCCTCCCATACCGACCACCGGAATGGACACGGCATGGGCTACCTGATACACCATCCGTACCGCTACCGGGAAGATAGCCGGGCCGGAGAAGCCGCCCATCTTATTGGCAATGATGGGACGACGGGTCTTGAGATCAATGCGCATACCCAAGAGGGTATTGATCAGGCTGATGCCGTCAGCACCGGCCTGCTCGCAGGCCTTGGCAATGGCCACGATGTCGGTGACGTTGGGGGAGAGCTTGACAATGACCGGCTTGGTGGTCACCGCCTTGACCGCCTTGACCACTTGGGCGGCGGCTTCCGGCTGGGTGCCAAAGGACATACCGCCGCCGTGCACGTTGGGACAGCTGACGTTGACCTCCAGCCACCCTACCTGCTCCTCGGCATCCAGCCGTTGGCAGGTGTAGGCATAGTCCTCCACCGCAAAGCCGCTGACGTTGGCCATCACCGGCTTGTGGAAGCACTTCTTTAGCTTGGGCAGCTCCTCGGCGATGACCTTGTCCACCCCGGGGTTCTGCAGACCGACGGCGTTGATCATGCCGGCGGTACATTCCGCAATACGGGGGGTGGGGTTACCAAACCGGGGATCCTTGGTGGTACCTTTAAAGGAGAAGGTACCCAGCTCGTTAATGTCGTAAAGCGCGGCAAACTCGTAGCCGAAGCCGAAGGTGCCGGAGGCGGGGATGACGGGGTTATCCATCTCAATGCCGCAGAGGTTGACACTCAATCTTCCCACAGGATCTCCTCCTTTCGCAGGACGGGGCCTTCCTTACAGATGCGCTTGTAGCCGGTGATGGTCTTGCAGGAGCAGCCCATGCAGGCGCCAAAGCCGCAGCCCATCCGTTCCTCAAAGCTGAACTGCCCGGAGATAGCGGTGGCCTTGTATACCGCCCGGAGCATCGGCTCGGGGCCGCAGGTGTAGAAGTAGCTGTAATCCGTCGGAAGCGCATCGGTGACAAAGCCCTTGACCCCACGGGTGCCGTCGGCGGTGGTCACCGTCACGCAGGCGCCCAGCGCCCGGAACTCGTCCTCGTAGAACACCTCCTCGGCGGTGTTGAAGCCCAGCACCACCGTTACCTTCTTGCCGGCGGCGATAAGATCCTTGGCCAGACGGTACAAGGGGGGTACCCCGACGCCGCCGCCCAACAGCAGGGGCATGTCCCCGGCGTCGGTCAGGTCGTAGCCGTTACCAAGGCCGGAGAGCACGTCCAGCACGTCTCCCTCCGGCAGCTCCGCCATCTGGGCGGTGCCGGCCCCCACCACCTTGTAGAGGATGGTCAGGGTGGTGGCGTCATAGTCGCACACCGAGATAGGACGGCGCAGGAACCTGCCCTCCAACCGGATGTTGACAAACTGACCCGGCCCGGTGATGGCGGAGGTGTCCCCCTCCAGCACCATCCGGTACACCGTATCGGTCAGCCGGCTGTTCTCAATAATGGTGAAGATACTTTGTTTTGTAGCCATTGTCCGTTCACCTTACTTTGCATCAATGGTGGACACCTTGTTGGTGGTCTCCTCCAGCACGTCCAGCACAATGCGCACCGTGTCTAGAGAGGAGAACAGGGTAACTCCGTTTTCCACCGCACAGCGGCGGATGGCCACGCCGTCCTCGTAATGCACACCGGACAGAATGGCCCGGGTGTTAATGACGTAGCTGACGTAACCGGCACGGATGGAGTCAAAGATCTCCTCGCTGCCTTCCAGCAGCTTCTTGAGCACCCGGGTGCGGATGCCATGCTCCTTGAGGAAGTTGGCGGTACCCACGGTGGCTTCGATGTTGAAGCCCATGTCGTAGAACCGGCGCACCAGAGGCAGGGCCTCCTCCTTATCTTCGTCGGCCAGGGTCACGATGACGGTGCCGTAGTTCTGCAGGGTCATGCCGGAGGCGATGAGCGCCTTCTGCATGGCACGGGACAGCTTGTCATCGTAGCCGATAGCTTCGCCGGTGGACTTCATCTCGGGGGACAGATAAGCGTCCAGACCCTTGATCTTGTTGAAGGAGAACACCGGCACCTTGACGTAGTAGCGTTCTTTTTCCGCCGGGTACAGGTCAAACAGGCCCTGCTCCTTGAGGCTCTTGCCCAGGATGACCTCGGTGGCGATATCCGCCAGGGAGTAGCCGGTGGCCTTGGACAGGAAGGGCACGGTACGGGAGGAACGGGGGTTCACCTCGATGATGTACACGTCGTCCTTGTCGTCCACGATAAACTGGATGTTGAACAGGCCGATGATGCCGATGCCCAGTCCCAGCTTTTTGGCGTATTGCAGGATGATGCCCTTGACCTTATTGGAGATGGAGAAGGTGGGATACACCGAGATGGAGTCACCGGAGTGCACGCCGGTGCGCTCCACCAGCTCCATGATACCGGGGACAAACACGTCCCGGCCGTCACAGATGGCGTCGATCTCCACTTCCTTGCCCTGGATGTACTTATCTACCAGGACGGGCTTGTCCTCGTCGATCTCCACGGCGGTCTTGAGATACTGGCGCAGATGCTCGTCCTTGGCCACGATCTGCATGGCACGGCCGCCCAGCACGAAGGAGGGACGCACCAGCACCGGATAACCGATCTCGTTGGCCACCCGTACGCCGTCCTCGATGTTGGTCACGGCATAGCCCTTGGCACGGGGGATATCCAGCTCGTTGAGCAGGTTCTCAAACTGATTGCGGTCTTCCGCCCGGGCGATGGCGGCGCAGTCGGTGCCGATAATGGTCACCCCACGCTCCATAAGCGGCTCTGCCAGATTAATGGCGGTCTGGCCGCCCAGAGACGCCACCACGCCTTCCGGCTGCTCGTAGTCGATGATGGCCATGACGTCCTCGGGGGTCAGCGGCTCAAAGTACAGCTTGTCCGCCGTGGTGTAGTCGGTGGACACCGTCTCGGGATTATTGTTGATGATAATGGCCTCGTAGCCGGCCTTTTTGATGGTCTGCACCGCATGGACGGTGGAGTAGTCAAACTCCACGCCCTGGCCGATGCGGATGGGGCCGGCGCCCAGCACCACGATCTTCTTCTTATCGGTCAGCCGGGAAGCGTTCTCCCCGGTGTAGGAGGAATACAGGTAGGCAATGTAAGCCCCGGTGTGCAGGGTGTCCACCATCTTGAACACCGGCACGATACCGGCGGCCTTGCGCATGGCGTACACCTCGGTCTCCTTCATGCCCCAGAGCCGGGCAATGAAGCTGTCGCCAAAGCCCATGACCTTGGCATCACGCAGGGTATCCTCGTCCCGGTTGGCCTTGAGCCGGTTCTCCATGTCGACGATGCGCCGGAGACTCTCCAGGAACAGATCGGTGATCTTGGTCAGCTCGTGCAGCTCCTCCACCGTCATGCCCAGACGGATAAGCTGGGTAATGGCAAAGATGTTGTCATCCTTGCTCTCGGCAATGTACTGCACCAGTTCTTCCTTGGTCATGTTGTCAAACTTGGCCATGTGGAAGTGGCACACGCCGGTCTCCAGCGACCGCACCGACTTGAGGAAGCACTCGTCCAGGGTGGCACCGATGCCCATGACCTCACCGGTGGCCTTCATCTGGGTGCCCAGGGTGTTGGGGGCGGAAGCAAACTTATCGAAGGGGAACCGGGGGAACTTGGCGACAATATAATCCAGGCGAGGCTCGATGGCCGCATTGCCGCCGGGCAGGGGGATATCCTCCAGCGCCATGCCCATGGCGATCTTGGCGGTCACCCGGGCGATGGGATAGCCGCTGGCCTTGGAGGCCAAGGCAGAGGAACGGGAGACACGGGGGTTGACCTCGATGAGGTAATACTGGCTGGAGTTGGGATCCAGCGCAAACTGCACGTTACAGCCGCCCTCGATCTTCAATTCGCGGATGATCTTGATGGCGGAGTCGTTGAGCATCTTGAGGTCGTGGTCGTTGAGGGAGAGGATGGGCGCCACCACGATGGAGTCGCCGGTGTGTACGCCCACGGGATCCACGTTTTCCATACCGCAGATGGTGATGGCGTGGTCGTTGGAGTCACGCATGACCTCAAACTCGATCTCCTTGTAGCCCTTGACGCTCTTTTCGATAAGCACCTGATGGACAGGGGAGAGCTTAAAGGCGTTCTTGCCGATCTCCAGCAGCTCCTGCTCGTTGTAAGCAAAGCCGCCGCCGGTGCCGCCCAGAGTAAAGGCCGGGCGCAGCACCACCGGGTAGCCGATACGTGCGGCCGCCGCCTTCGCTTCGTCCAGAGAGTAGGTGATCTCGGAGGGGATGACCGGCTCACCGATGGACTGGCACAGCTCCTTGAACATCTCCCGGTCCTCGGCACGTTCGATGGACTCGCTGCTGGTTCCCAACAGCTCCACGCCGCACTCCTTGAGGATGCCCTTCTTTTCCAGCTGCATAGCCAGGTTAAGGCCGGTCTGGCCGCCGATGCCGGGTACGATAGCATCCGGACGCTCGTAGCGCAGGATCTTGGCGACGTATTCCAAGGTCAGCGGCTCCATGTACACCTTGTCCGCAATGGTGGTGTCGGTCATGATGGTGGCCGGGTTGGAGTTGCACAGCACCACCTCATAGCCTTCCTCCCGCAGTGCCAGACACGCCTGGGTGCCGGCATAGTCAAATTCCGCCGCCTGACCGATGACGATGGGGCCGGAGCCGATGATGAGTACCTTTTTAATATCTGTTCTTTTAGCCATTTCCTTATGCCTCCTGATCAGTTCGGGTCTAAGTGTTCGTGTACGATCTTGCCGTCGCAAACGGTGCGCAGGCACCGGCCGTAAAGCGTGTCTCCGGCAAAGGGGGTGGCCCGTCCCTTACTTCGGAAGGTGGTCGGGTCCACGGTATAGAGGGCATCGAGATCCCAGAGGGTGTAGTCGTTGCCCAAGGGGATGCCAAAGCGTTGACGGGGGTGGATGGCCAGCAGCTGTATCAGCTGCTCCATGGTCAGTACCCCCGGACGTACCAGATGGGTATACATGACCGCAAAGGCGGTCTCCAGTCCCACGACGCCAAAGGCGCTGTTCTGGAGGCCACGTCCTTTTTCCTCTGCGGAGTGGGGAGCGTGATCGGTGGCGATCATATCGATGGTGCCGTCCAGCAACCCTTCCACCAGGGCTTCCCGGTCCGCAGGGGAACGCAGGGGCGGATTCATCTTGAACCGGCCGTCCTCCTGCAGATTACTGTCGTCCATGACAAGGTAATGGGGAGCTGTCTCGCAGGTGACGTCCACCCCCCGACGCTTGGCCTCCCGGATGAGGGCCACGCTCTCTTTGCAGGAGATGTGGCAGACGTGATAGGCACAGCCGGTCTCCTCTGCCAGCCGCAGATCTCGGGCGATGGGCCCCCATTCACTTTCGGAGCAGATGCCCCGATGCCCGTGGGCGGCCGCGTAGTCGCCTTGATGGATGTAGCCGCCGTGCAGGAGGCTGTTGTCTTCGCAGTGGGCCACGATCATCCGTCCCAGGCTCTTGGCAGTGAGCATGGCGTGGCGCATCCGTTCCTCCGACTGGACCCCTCGTCCGTCGTCAGAGAAAGCGATGGCGTAGGGCGCCATGGCATCCATATCCGCCAGGGTCTCTCCTTGCTGTCCCACCGTGATGGCGGCGTAGGGATACACGTGGACGGTAGCCTGACGGCGGATCTCCTCTAACTGGAGACGGAGATGGTCAAGGCTGTCCGGTACCGGCTTGAGGTTGGGCATGGTGCACACGGCGGTGTATCCGCCGGCCGCCGCCGCCGCCGAGCCGGTGGCGATGGTTTCTTTGTATGAAAAACCCGGCTCACGAAAATGCACATGCACATCGCAAAAGCCGGGAAACACACCATATTGGTGCGCAGAGGAAAACAAAGACATATCCACAACAGGCGCACAAGACGGCGCAAAGCCTACGGTCAATACCTGCATCTGGGACATGTTCATTCTCCTCTCCACACATTTTTAGAATTATAGCACATAGGAGGGTATGCTGTCAATGCTTTGGGGTGTCAAAAGAGAGACTTTTTCGTCGCCGGAAACTGTGAAAAACCACAAAACCGACTTCCTATCATACCACAGAGAGAAAAAAGAAGAAGTGTGAAAAAAACCGGCGCATTTTCATTCCGTTTATGGGTTGACTTTTCGGGGACGTATGGTACTATGAAGGCGAAAAGGCCATCGGGTGACATAGGGAGGGCTTCGTTATGAAAAAAACGACCGACCGACGAAAACAATTCTCCGAGAAGGATATTCTCGCCGAAGAACCCCGCTTTATTGATATCTATACGCAAAACGCCGACAAGATCAAGCCGCTGCGTCTGTTGTTCTCTTTCTATAAGGGACATTACGGACAGTTGCTTTTGTCGGCGCTTTTTTATCTTATCAAGGATATGCCTACCTGGATATTGCCTTTGATCACCGCCCGGGTCATCAACCTTATTACCTCCCCGACAGAGGACGTGTGGACCCAGCTGCTTCTCTGTGTGGCGGTGGCCGGGGTGACCCTGGCGCTCAACATTCCCTTCCACGCCCTGCACGTCAAGTGGTACAGCAAAGCGACCCGGGCGGTGGAGGCAGGTCTGCGGGGTGCCATGATCCGCAAGCTGCAGCAGCTGTCCATTTCCTTCCACAAGGAGATGGAAAGCGGTAAGATCCAGCAGAAGGTCATGCGTGACGTGGAAACGGTCACCGGCCTATCCCATAGCCTGCTTAACACCGCTTTGGGGGTGGTGGTCAACATGGCCATCTCCATGGGGGTTATCCTCAGCAGTAATATTCTGGTGTTTCTGATGTTCCTGACCTGTGTGCCGGCGGCGGTGCTGATACGCCGGGTGTTCGTCAAGCGCATGCGGCAGTACAGCCATGAGTTCCGCAAGGAGATGGAGCATACCTCCTCAGCGGTGTTCGACATGGAGGAGCTGATCCCCGTTACCCGTGCCCATGCGCTGGAACAGAAGGAGATCCGCAAGCTTACCGCCGAGGTGACCGAGGTGGCGGAGCAGGGAAGCCGTCTGGACCGCATCCACGGGCTGTTTGGTGCCTTCAACTGGGCGATGATGAATTTCTTTAAGATCCTCTGCCTGTTTTTTACCGCTTATCTGGCCATCCGGAAGGTCATCTCCATCGGTGAAGTATCCCTGTACCAGACCTACTTTGCCACCCTGACCGGGTACGTGTCTGCTATCATTGGGTTGGTGCCTACTCTGGCGGCCGGCACCGAATCTATCCGTTCCATCGGGGAGATCCTGGCGGCCTTCGACGTGGAGGACAACAAGGGTAAGCCCAAGCTCAAGACTCTGGAGGGCCGGTACGTGTTTAAGGATGTGTGCTTTGACTACGATGAGCGTACCCACGTGCTCAAGGGGCTTGACCTGACGGTGGAACCGGGTGAAACGGTGGCCTTGGTGGGGGAATCCGGTTCCGGCAAGACCACCATCATCAACCTGGTTATCGGCTTTAACACCCCCACCTCCGGGCAGCTGCTTATTGACGGTCAGGATGTGCGGGATATCGATCTGCCGTCCTACCGTAAGATGATCTCGGTAGTACCCCAGGCCTCCATCCTTTTCTCCGGCACCATCCGGCAGAACATCACCTACGGGCGCAGTCATATCACCAAGGAGGTGCTGGATGAGGTCATTAAGGCCGCCCGGCTGGAAAGCGTCATCGCTTCTCTGCCGGATGGGCTGAACACCAAGGTGGGCGAGCATGGCAGTAAGCTGTCCGGCGGTCAGCGCCAGCGCATCTCCATCGCCCGGGCCATCATCCGCGATCCCCGGGTTATTATCTTCGATGAGGCCACCAGTGCGCTGGACAGCGTTACCGAACGGGAGATCCAGGAGGCCATTGATGACCTGACCCGTGACAGAACCACCTTTATCGTGGCGCATCGGCTGTCCACCATACGCCACGCGGATAAGATCGCTGTCATTAAGGAAGGACGCTGTGTGGAGTTTGGTACCTGGGAAGAGCTGATGGAGAAGCAGGGGGAATTCTACCGCTACCGCATGGCGCAGGAATAAGATATATAAGACAAGTGCCCTCCTCACGGTGTGAGGAGGGCACTTCTTGTATAAACGGTTTAATCCAGCTCGATGATACCGTCATCGAAGTGATCCTTGGCGGGGAACCAGGTGGGAGCCTGCTGTCCCTGCGCGATCAAGATGTCCTTGGCGGCGGTATAGATGCTGTTGGC
>SVPB01000059.1 GCA_015066065.1 Oscillospiraceae bacterium
ATTACAGCTTGATCTCGATGTCCACACCGGCGGGGAGCTCAAGGCCCTGCAGGGCCTCAACGGTCTTGTTGGACGGTCTGAGGATGTCGATCAGACGCTTGTGGGTGCGGGTCTCGAACTGCTCACGGGCATCCTTGTACTTGTGAACAGCGCGCAGGATGGTGACAACTTCCTTCTCGGTGGGAAGCGGCACGGGACCGGAAACGCGAGCGCCGGTGCGGCGAGCGGTCTCCACGATCTTGCCTGCGGCCTGATCCACCAGCTGGTGGTCATAACCCTTGATACGAATACGGATTTTCTCTTTGACTGCCACTTAAAAACGCCTCCTTGTAAATTTTGTTTGGCGGGTCTGGCACAAACCATACACACAGCCGGGTGTTTCGCACCCCTCCGTGAAAAAACCGGGTTTTGCCCTGCATGGCAAACCCGGGGGTTGGTGTCAGTCACTAAAGCGCATAGAGCGGCTGTAAATCGCAAGTTTTCGACCTACTCCACCCGTTGGGCAGGCGCAGTACGCCGTACAACCTCTCTGCACACCTCAGTATTCCTTCGCCCGGTTTAAAATCGGACATACTCCACGGAAAAACCGGCTTCAAAAGCCGCAACCTCCCGCTTCATCGCATATCGTGCAGTCTGCTTGAGCTCAGATTTGGGCGCATTTAGGCCCTTTCCGAACTCGCGCATTGTATACTTTACAGCATTGTCAAGAAAAAGTCAAGTGTTTTTTTATATTTTTTTTGATGAATTTTCGGTGGATTTTTATACCACTAGATATAGTGTTTTAGGGAATTTTCGGGCACAAATATGGGGAGGAGTTGGGAGGGAGGAGTTAGGAGGGAGGAGTTAGGAGTGAAGAGTGAGGCGCGAGGGGTGAATGTAGGGCGGTGGGAAAGGCTGGGACGGTGCCCTGCATTGCATATAAGGTATAATATATAAAGGCGGGCGGTAGGTTGCCGCGCGTTTTGCGGCAAGGCCGCGAAATCTCGACGGACTTCGCCATAGGCGAATGTCCACGCCCCTACGGGTTCTATTCCAGCCCAGCACGTGGATCGTAGGGGCGGGCGCTTGCGACCGCCCACGTGCAAAATCCATCTTCGGCGGGAGTAAACCCCCGCCCTACGGATCCCCTCCAAGGTCGGTGCGGTTTCGTAGGGGCGGGCGCTTGCGACCGCCCGCGCCATTAGCACACACAAAAAAATCGGGGGTTGCGGATGCAACCCCCGGTTAATCCGGTTTTAATAATTCATCTAGCGTAACATGGAACAGCCGCGCCAATTCATAGGCCGTCTGCAATGAGGGTTCCACCCGTCCTGCCTCATACTTATTGTAGGTTGTGCGATCTATGCAGATGTGCTCCGCCACCACAGCTTGGGTCATACCGGCGGCTAGCCGCGCCTGCCGGAGCCGGGATGCATAACAGGTCGATGGCCTAAACTGTTTTTTCATAAAATCACCTCTTAATTTTTATCATAACAAACAGCATAACGTTTTGCAATACTATTGTTATGTATATTGCATATTGTTGTGTATATACAATAGTGTTGCGAGGTGTTATGTATATGCGCAAATTTAAAATTCCTGCTATTCCATCAACAACAAACAAATGTGTTCGTTTTCCCAACAACCTTATTGAAGAGGTTGAGCGGGAAATCGCGGGGAAGGATTGCACCTTTTCCGCCTTTGTGATCGAGGCGGTGCGGGTGGCACTGGAGAATCTACACGAAGAAGAGGAAGGCTAACGCCTTCCTCTTCTTTCGTTAGGGATTGTTTTTATAACACCTCATCCACCGCCGTTCGGCGGTCCCCCTTCCCCTCGAGGGGAAGGTGTCGCGGCGTTAGCCGTGACGGATGAGGTGGTCGCAGAGCGTAAACAATCCCCCAGTCAGCCTATCGGCTGACAGCCCCCTTTACACAAGGGGGCCTTCTTTTCTCTCCCTCTTTCACACATAAAAAAATCGGGGGTTGCGGATGCAACCCCCGATCTCATTCGGTGTGAAATTAAATTACTTAATCTCGACCTTAGCGCCAGCCTCTTCCAGCTTGGCCTTAGCAGCCTCGGCATCGTCCTTGGACACGCCGGTCTTGACGGGCTTCGGAGCGCCGTCAACCAGCTCCTTGGCCTCCTTCAGGCCCAGACCGGTCAGCTCACGGACAACCTTGATAACAGCGATCTTACCAGCGCCGGCGTCGTTCAGGATGACGTCGAACTCGGTCTTCTCCTCAGCAGCGGCAGCGGGGCCAGCCACAGCGGCAACAGCAACGGGAGCGGCAGCGGAAACGCCGAACTCCTCCTCGATGGCCTTGACCAGGTCGGACAGCTCCAGAACGGTCAGAGCCTTGATCTCTTCGATCATAGCAGTAATCTTCTCAGACATGATTCATTTCCTCCAATACGTAATTTTTTAATAAATTGGGTGCCTGTCGATGCAGGCGATTTGAAATGCCGATGAATTATTCAGCGGCGGGAGCCTCCTCAGCGGGAGCCTCGGCGGGGGCAGCCTCCTCGGCGGGGGCAGCCTCCTCAGCGGGAGCCTGCTCGCCCTTCTCAGCGACGGCGTTGAGCGCCACAGCCAGGCCACGGATCGGGCCATTCAGCACGCTGAGCAGCATGGACAGCAGACCCTCCTTAGAGGGCAGCTTAGCCAGCTCGTTGACCTTGGCGGCGTCGATAACCTCACCGTCCATAAAGCCGGCCTTCACCTCGAACGTCTTGCTGTCATCAGCATACTTGCACAGGATCTTGGCGGCGGCGGTGTAGTCGTCGCAGATAGCCAGAGCGGTAGAACCCTTCAGCACGTCGTCCAGACCGTTCAGATTGGCGGCCTCGGCGGCACGGCGCAGCATGGTGTTCTTGACGACGGTGTACTCGACACCGGCCTCACGCAGCTCGCGGCGCAGCTTGGTGTCGTCCTCCACAGTGATACCACTGTAGCTCACGATCACGCCGGTGGTGGCGCCGTTCAGCTTCTCGGTCAGAGCGGCAACGTATGCCTGTTTCTCTTGCAGAACCTTTTCGCTTGCCATTGTTTTGTTTCACCTCCGAATGATAGGATGATTGCCATTCATCCCAAAAGAAAACCTCTCCTATGGTGACCACAGGAGAGGTGAAAACGCACATACAGAACCAAAGTTCTTTGTGTGAAGCTCTCCTCGGCAGGCACGGCGAACCGTTTATGCACCTTTGTGCACCTGCTGTCTGTGGTAGAACAGCAACCGGGGTTTGACCCCAAGTTTATATCTCTCAACGACAATCTCTTGCCGTTAAAAGCACAGGCGCAAACAACGTCCGGTGGACGTTATTTGACAGAGATGCCAAGCATCTCGCATCAACCACCCAGCTTAGCGGGGTTGATCTTGACGCCGGGGCCCATGGTGGAGGCCACGGTGCAGGACTTGATGTACTGACCCTTAGCGGCGGCGGGCTTAGCGCGGACGATGGCGCTCAGCAGAGCGTCAAAGTTCTCCTGCAGCTTCTCGGTGCCGAAGGACACCTTGCCGATGGGGCAGTGAATGATGTTGGTCTTGTCCAGACGGTACTCGATCTTACCGGCCTTAGCCTCGGTCACAGCCTTGGCCACGTCGGGGGTAACGGTACCGGCCTTGGGGTTGGGCATCAGGCCACGGGGACCCAGCACCTTACCCAAGCGGCCAACGACGCCCATCATATCGGGGCTGGCGATGACCACGTCAAAGTCCATCCAGCCGCCCTGAATCTTGGCGACCAGCTCCTCGGCACCGGCGTAATCCGCACCGGCATCCAGAGCAGCCTGGACCTTATCGCCCTTAGCAAAAACCAGGGCACGAACCGTCTTACCGGTGCCGTTGGGCAGCACCACGGCGCCACGGACCTGCTGGTCGGCGTGACGGCCATCCACGCCCAGACGGACGTGAACCTCGACGGTCTCATCAAACTTCGCTTTGCCGGTCTTGATGCTCAGATCCAGAGCCTCGGCAACGTCATACAGAGCGGAGCTGTCAACCAGCTTGGCGCTCTCGACATACTTCTTACCATGTTTCATTGGTTAATTCCTCCATTTGGATGCTGCCAAAAAAAGCAGCGTAGTGGTTAAGCGGAATGTCAGGATTTTCCTCCCACTTTGTCCGCAACTTATTCGACGACGGTGATACCCATGCTGCGGGCAGTACCAGCGATCATGCTCATAGCACTCTCGATGCTGCCAGCGTTCAGGTCGGGCATCTTGGTCTCGGCGATCTTACGGACCTGCTCCATGGTGACGGAAGCCACCTTGGTCTTGTTGGGCGTACCAGACGCGGTCTCGATGCCGGCGGCCTTCTTCAGCAGCACAGCAGCGGGGGGAGTCTTGGTAATAAAGGTGAAGGAACGGTCGGCATACACAGTGATGACCACGGGGATAATCAGACCCGCGTCGTTCTTAGTACGCTCGTTGAATTCCTTCGTAAAGGACATGATGTTCACACCATGCTGACCCAAAGCGGGGCCAACAGGGGGGGCCGGGGTTGCTTTGCCGGCCGGGATCTGCAACTTGATGTAACCGGTAATTTTCTGAGCCATTTTCTATCGCACCTCCAAAATTCGTGGTAATCGGGAACTTATCCGAGCCCGGTAAAGCATCGGTGTCCCTCCCACATGCCGGAAAGGTGTCCGGCGCACAGGTAAGGGGATATTCCCCAAACTTTCTAAACGTACTGGGAACGGATTAGTCCATCCGCTCCACCTGGTCCAGCTCCAACTCCACCGACTGCTCGCGGCCGAACATAGAGGTCTTGATCCGGACCATATTGTTGTCTGTGTCGATCTCCTCGACCAGACCGGAGAAATTCTCCAGAGGACCGTCGACGATCATCACGGTGTCGCCCACCACGTAGTCTACAACGATCTCCTTCCGCTCCACGCCGAAACTGGCAATTTCCTTTTCGGTCAGGGGAACGGGCTTGCCGTTCGGGCCAACGAAGCCGGTGCAGCCGCGCACGTTGCGCACCACAAACCAACTCTCGTCGGTCATCACCATCTTCACAAAGACATAGCCGGGGAACAGCTTGCGTTCCACCTCTTTGCGCTGGTTGTCCTTCACCTCGACCACGGTCTCGGTGGGGATGTGAACCTTATGGATCCAATCCTGCAGACCGCGGTTTTCCACGATCTTCTCCAGGTTGGTGGCCACCTTGTTCTCATAGGCGGACATGGTGGCAATCACATACCATTTTGCCTCGTCCATAGTCCTGTGCCCCCCTTGCTTATTCGCCCAACAGCAGAGCGATGATCTCGGAAAGGCCGGCATCGGCCAGGCAGATGATGAGGGCGGTCACGGCGCACATGGCCAGCACCACACCGGTGTTCTTCACCACGGTGGGGAAGTTGGGCCACACGATCTTCTTAAACTCGCCCTTGGTATCCCGCAGGTACTTGGATACCTTGCTGGGAACGATGGTATTCTTCTCAGCGCCGTTCTTCTTGTTCTGAATACGGCCGATGATATACAGCACCAGACCCACGATGGCCAGCACAGAGACGATCACGAAGATCACCTTCTGGGTGGTCAGCTTCTCCGGGTCGAAGAACACTTCGACGTAGTGGCCGAAGCCGCCGTTGCCGATGACGGCAAACACGTCGCTCATCTCGCTGAAGAAGAAGCCCAGGCTGGCAATCAAGCCGCCCACCAGGAGTAAAAAGCCCCAAGTTAACATAATGCTCTCCTCTCTTTCAGCCGATCCTTACTTCGTCTCGCGGTGCACGGTGTGCTTGCGGCAGAAGCGGCAGTACTTGTTCATCTCAAGTCTGTCGGGATCGTTCTTCTTGTTCTTCATGGTGTTGTAGTTGCGTTGCTTACACTCGGTGCAAGCCAGGGTAATTTTGACTCTCATGTCGGTACCTCCTATAGCTATAAAGCCGGATATTTGAACCTCCCTCACGCCGAAACGGCTGAATAGGGGCCGTGCGCAAAAATGCGCACAAAAAATAAACCCCTTCCGAGGTATCACCAACTATACCACATATTGCAAGCCCGGTCAAGTGTTTTTTACAAGTTTTTCTATTATTTTTTTGGTAATTTTTTTGCACCACAAGATGTTGTGTTTTGGAACTTTGCGGAATACAACAGCGGGAAAAAGAAACGAGCGGTATATTATATATAAGGTATATTATATAAAGGCGTTATATAAGCACAAAAAACACCCCCGCATAGCGGGGGGTATTTCATTTTAGAGCTCTGCTCAGCATAGCCCTAATGCTACTAGCCGCGCACAAGTGCGCTTTTTATTGGCCTGCCAGCCATGCAATGGTTATCGGCGATCCGTAAACGGGTTGCAAATCTTTGCAGGCTCCCCTTGTCAGGGGAGCTGTCGGCGACAGCCGACTGAGGGGTAGTCTTTCGTTTTCTCTCCCTCCGTCTTTTTGCTTCGCAAAAATCCACCTCCCTCATCAGAGGGAGGCAAGGCATAGTTTACCCTCTACTTCTTTTTAAGATTGTGCTTTTTCTGTTCATCGCTAAAGCTCTTTCCAACCACGCGACTATCGCGTGGCTTTTGTTTACAAAAAAACACCCCCGCCGAGGCGGGGGTGTTCGTATAGGAAAGGAAAAGGGAAGATATTACTTCTTGAACTTGTTGCGGGCCACGTACTCGGTGTGCAGGATCTCGTGAGCCTTGTGGCTGCCGTACTCGCCCAGATACTCCTCGTACAGAGCCTTAACGAAGGGGCTCTCGTGGCTCTTGCGCAGGGTCATGCCGGCATCCTGGTCGTACAGGGCCTTGGCGCGCATGGCCTTGATGTCGAACACGTTACGCACAGAGGCGGGCTGGATGGGCTGACCGCCGCCGTTGACACAGCCGCCGGGACAGCACATGATCTCCACGAAGGTCCAGGGAGCGGTGCCGGCCTTAATCTGATCCATCACGTAGTTGGCGTTGGCGATGCCGGAGGCCACAGCCACCTTGATCTCCATACCGTTGATGGTATAGGTAGCCTCCTTCAGGCCCTTGGTGCCACGCACCTCGTGGAACTCCACGGCCTCGTTGGAGGTGCCGGTCAGCCAGTCGTTGGCGGTACGCAGAGCCGCCTCCATCACGCCGCCGGTAGCGCCGAAGATGACGGCGGCGCCGGTGTCGGTGCCCATGGGATCGTCGAACTCCTCGTCGGCCAGGAAGTTAAACTTGATGCCGGCGCGGTCGATCATACGAGCCAACTCGCGGGTGGTGATGGAAATATCCACGTCCTGATGACCGTTCTCGTTCATCTCCTCGCGACCCACCTCGAACTTCTTGGCGGTGCAGGGCATCACGGAAACGGACACGATCTTGGCGGGGTCGATGCCCATCTTCTCGGCGTAGTAGGTCTTCAGGATGCCACCAAACATCTGCTGGGGAGATTTGCAGGAGGACAGGTGGGGCAGCTGCTCGGGATAGTACAGCTCCGCGAACTTGACCCAACCGGGAGAGCAGGAGGTGATCATGGGCAGAGCGCCGCCATTCTGGATGCGCTGCACCAGCTCGTTGGCCTCCTCCACGATGGTCACGTCGGCGGCGGCGTCGGTGTCGAACACCTTATCAAAGCCCAGGCGGCGCAGAGCGGCAACCATCTTGCCCTCCACGTTGGTGCCGATGGGCAGGCCGAACTCCTCGCCCAGAGCGGCGCGGACGGCGGGGGCAGTCTGCACCACCACGTGCTTGTCCGGGTCAGCCAGAGCGGCCCACACCTTGGCGGTGTCGTCGCGCTCGGTCAGAGCGCCGGTGGGACAGACGTTGATGCACTGACCGCAGGACACGCAAGGAACGTCGTCCAGACCCAGCTCAAAGGCGCAGGCGATGTGGGTATCAATACCACGGTCGTTGGCGCCGATGACGGAGACCAACTGCTGCTTACAGGCGGCGACACAACGGCGGCACAGGATGCACTTGTTGTTATCGCGAACCAGGTGGGGCGCAGAGGTGTCCAGCGCGAACTCGCGCTTCTTGCCGTCAAACTTGCCGGCGTCCTCGATGCCGTAGTCGCGGCACAGCTTCTGCAGCTCGCAGTTGGTGGAACGCACGCAGGTCAAGCAGCTGCGGTCGTGGGTGGACAGAATCATCTGCAGGGTGGTCTTGCGGCTCTGCTCGATGCGGGGGCTGGCGGTGACCACCTCCATGCCCTCGGACACGGGGTACACGCAGGCGGTGACCAGACGGGCGGGACGACCGCCCTCAGACACCTCAACCATACAAATACGGCAGGCACCGATCTCGTTGATCTCTTTCAGATAGCACAGAGTGGGGATCTCCACACCGGCATAGCGGGCAGCCTCCAGAACGGTGATGCCCTTGGGGACGCTGATCTCAGCGCCGTTAATCTTTACATTAACCATATCCATTGTATCCACACTCCTTTCTTACTGTTTGCTGATAGCCTTAAACTTACAGGTGCCCACGCAAGCGCCACACTTGACGCACTTATCGGCGTCGATGGAGAAGGAGGCCAGCTTGTGGCCGGGGGCGATGTAATCGGTACGGGTGATGGCAGAAGCGGGGCAGGCCTTGGCGCACATACCGCAGCCGATGCACTTCTCAGGATCGATCACGTAGGTCAGCAGATCCTTACACACGCCGGCGGGACACTTCTTGTCCACCACGTGGGCCACGTACTCGTCGCGGAAGAACTTCAGGGTGGACAGCACCGGGTTGGGAGCCGTCTGACCCAGACCGCACAGGGAGTTCTCCTTGATGTAGTAGCACAGGCGCTCCAGCTCGTCGATGTCCTCCAGGGTGCCCTTGCCGCTGGTGATCTTATCCAGCATCTCCAGCAGGCGCTGGGTGCCCACACGGCAGGGAGTACACTTACCGCAGCTCTCGTCCACGGTGAACTCCAGGAAGAACTTGGCCATATCCACCATACAGGTGTCCTCGTCCATAACGATCAGACCGCCGGAGCCCATCATACAGCCGATGGCGGTCAGGTTGTCGTAGTCCACCTCGGTGTCGATCAGGCTGGCGGGGATACAACCGCCGGAGGGACCGCCGGTCTGGGCAGCCTTAAACTGCTTGCCGTTGGGGATGCCGCCGCCGATCTCGTGAATGATCTCGCGCAGGGTGGTACCCATGGGGATCTCCACCAGACCGGTGTTCTTGATCTTACCGCCCAGGGCGAAGACCTTGGTGCCCTTGGAGCGCTCGGTACCCATAGAGGCGAACCACTCGGCGCCGCGCAGGATGATCTGGGGCACGTTGGCAAAGGTCTCTACGTTGTTCTCCACGGTGGGCATACCGAACAGACCCTTGACCGCCGGATAGGGGGGACGGGGACGGGGCTCGCCGCGGTTGCCCTCGATGGAGGTCATCAGAGCCGTCTCCTCGCCGCACACGAAGGCGCCGGCGCCCAGACGGATGTGCAGGTCAAAGTCGAAGCCGGAGCCGAAGATGTTCTTGCCCAGCAGGCCGTACTCACGGGCCTGGTCGATGGCGATCTGCAGACGGGCCACAGCGATGGGATACTCGGCACGGACGTACACGTAACCCTGGGTGGCGCCGATGGCGTAACCGGCGATGGTCATGGCCTCCACCAGACAGTGGGGGTCGCCTTCCAGCACGGAACGGTCCATAAACGCACCGGGGTCGCCCTCGTCGGCGTTACAGACAACGTACTTCTGAGGGGCCTTGTTGGGGGCGGTCAGCGCCCACTTACGGCCGGTGGGGAAGCCGCCGCCGCCACGGCCGCGCAGACCGGAATCCAGAATCTCCTGGATCACCTGGTCGGGGGTCATCTCGGTCAGCACCTTACCCAGGGCGGCATAACCGTCCATGGCGATGTACTCGTCGATGGACTCGGGGTTGATGACACCGCAATTGCGCAGAACCACGCGGTTCTGGGTCTTGTAGAACACGGTGTCGGACAGCGCAACATGGGAATGATGATCGTCGTAGTTGCCGGTATCCTTGTAGACCAGGCGGTCCACCACGCGGCCCTTCAGCAGGTGCTCGCGGACGATCTCGTCCACGTCGCCCTCCTCCACACGGCTGTAGAAGGTGCCGTCAGGATGGACGATGACCACAGGGCCCAGCGCGCACAGACCAAAGCATCCGGTCTGCACGACCTTGATCTCATCCTCAAGACCGTTGGTCTTGATGCTCTCGTGGAAAGCGTTGATGATCTTGTTACTGCCCGAGGAGGTACAGCCGGTACCGCCACAGATCAGAACGTGTGCTCGAATC
>SVPB01000060.1 GCA_015066065.1 Oscillospiraceae bacterium
CGTCCCGGCAATCGTCATAGGAGATCTTCGCCACCGAGTTGAGCGAAGCCAAAGCGCCGTTTTCTTCCCGATTATGCATGGGGTTGGCACCGGGGGCAAAGGCGGCGCCGGCGGCGCGGCCGTCGGGGGTGGCACCGGTGTGCTTGCCATACATCACGTTGGAGGTGATGGTCAGCACCGACAAGGTGTGCTCAGCGTTACGGTAGGCAGGGGTTTTGCGCAGTTCGGTGATGACCTTGTGCGCCATCTCCTTGGCCATTAGGTCAACTCGATCGTCATCATTACCGTATTTGGGGAAGTCACCCACGGTGTTAAAAGACACCACGTATCCCTGCTCATCCTTGACAGGAGTTACACGGGCGTACCGGATGGCGCTGAGGGAGTCGGCTACCACCGACAGACCGGCGATACCAAAGGCCATAAAGCGGCCCACCTGGGTATCATGCAATGCCATCTGGGTCTTTTCATAAGCGTACTTGTCGTGCATATAATGAATGACGTTCATGGTGTTGACGTACAGCTTGGACAGCCAACGGATATAGATGTCAAATCGCTCGGAAACCTGCTCGTAGGAAAGGGTATCTCCCTCCAACACCGGCAGCTGAGGGCCGATGTGAATACCGCTGGTAGCATCGTAACCGCCATTGATGGCGATCAGCAGGAGCTTGGCCAGATTGCATCGGGCACCAAAGAACTGCATCTGCTTGCCCACCTTCATAGCCGACACACAGCAGGCGATAGCGTAGTCATCTCCGTAGATGGGACGCATGACATCATCGTTCTCGTACTGGATGGAATCGGTATCGATGGATACCTTAGCACAGAATTTCTTGAAAGTTTCGGGCAGATCGTCAGCCCATAATACCGTCAGGTTCGGTTCCGGAGAAGAGCCGAGTGTATATAAAGTGTGGAGCATGCGAAAACTATTCTTGGTTACCAGCGGCCGACCGTCTTCGCCCATACCACCTACCGCTTCGGTGATCCACATGGGATCGCCGCCAAACAGCTCGTTATACTCCGGAGTGCGCAGATGCCGGGCGCAACGAAGCTTAATGACAAAATCGTCCATCAGCTCCTGTGCTCCCTCCTCGGTCAGGGTGCCGTTGTTCAGATCCCGTTGGATGTAGATATCAAAGAAGGTGCTCACACGCCCCAGCGACATGGCGGCGCCGTTTTGCTCCTTGATGGCAGCCAGATAGGCAAAGTAAGTCCACTGAATAGCCTCACGGGCGTTAGCGGCCGGGATGCTGATATCGTAGCCGTACATGGCGGCCATTTCCTTCATGTATCCAAGAAAAGCGATCTGCTGATACAGCTCTTCGTCGAGGCGGATGCTTTCAACATCAAAATCCTGGTTGGCCAGCTCTTTTTTGTCTTTGATCTTCTGCTCAATCAGCCGATCGACACCGTAGAGGGCGACCCGGCGATAATCGCCAATGATACGGCCACGACCGTAAGCATCCGGCAGACCGGTGATGACGTGACACTTGCGTGCCAGACGCATCTCGTCGGTGTAAGCACGGAAAACACCGTCGTTATGGGTAGTACGGTAGCGGAATTCTTCCTCCACCTTTTCACTCAGTTTGTATCCGTATGCTTCGCAGGCGCTGCGCACCATCCGCATACCTCCAAAGGGATTGACTCCACGCTTAAGAGGGCGGTTGGTTTGCAGGCCAACGATAAGCTCGTTTTCCTTATCGATATATCCCGGCAGATAGTTGGTCAGAGAGGAAACGGTGTTGACGTCAATGTCCAGCACACCGCCATACTCACGCTCCAGCTTAAACAGGGTGTTGACCTTCTTCATGATCGCCTGGGTACGTGAGGTGGCCTCGGCTAAAAAGCTGTCGTCTCCGGTATACACTTCATAGTTTTGTTGAATAAAATCCCGTACGTTCACTTCGTTCTGCCATGCACCTGGTTTGAACCCAGCCCAGTTGTCATGTAACATACGTAAAACCCCCTTTGACAATAAAAAAGGACAAATCGGTTTGTACAAAAAACCAATTTGCCCAGACGGTCGGCATACTATATCTCACGTTCCCATGCGGTGCTCCGCAGATCCGTCAGTTACATGAGACTATAGACATTATAATGCTTTTTTCCTGTTTTGTCAACACCTAAGCTGTCGTTTACGGTTATCGACTTTGGTAAAGATCGGTTGCCTTGATAAAGTTGGCATTTTTAGAGGGTGCAACCGAAGGTTGACAAAAATATGACTACCGGACTTGGTTGACCTTCGGGGGGTGGTTTCTTATAATATCATCGAGGAATGCCCATTTTCATAAGGAGGAATCAATATGACATTAGGTCAAAAGATTGCAACCCTGCGCGTTGCGGCGAAGATGTCTCAGGAGCAGTTGGCGGATGAACTGGATGTATCCCGTCAGTCGGTGTCCAAGTGGGAGTCCGGCCAATCTACCCCGGAGCTCAGTAAGGTGCTGTTGCTGGCAAATTTATTTCATATCACAACGGACGATTTGCTGCGAGAGGATGTGCCGTTAGCTCCTACCTATACCGAGCCGCTGTTTCGGATGGAGGAGTCTGAGCCGTACGATCGCAAATACTTTGGTACAGACGGATTCCGTGGGGAAGCCAACCAGGCGTTGACGGCTCAGCATGCTTTTCGCATCGGCCGTTTTTTGGGATGGTATTACTCCAACCCCTTGTCCGGTTGCTGTGACAGTAACCACCGCACCCGTGTCGTGGTGGGCAAGGATACCCGTCGCTCGAGCTATATGTTTGAGTACGCTATCGTAGCTGGCCTTACCTCGTCGGGGGCGGATGCTTATCTGCTGCATGTGACCACCACTCCCAGCGTGGCATACGTGGTGCGTCAGGACCGGTTTGACTGCGGTATTATGATCTCTGCATCCCATAATCCTTTCTACGATAATGGGATTAAGTTGGTCAATAAGGCCGGCGAAAAAATGGATGATCGTACCCTTTCGCTGGTGGAACGGTATATTGACGGGGATATGTCGCTGTTTGACTGCGATGGCGATCTGCCCTTGGCACAGAGGGAACAGATCGGTCGGATCGTGGATTATGTGGCAGGGCGTAACCGCTACCTGAGCTTTCTTATTGCCACGGCCGCCAATTCTTATCGTGGTCTTCGTATTGCTTTGGACTGCGCCAACGGCTCCTCCTGGATGATCGCCAAGGCGGTGTTTGACGCTCTCGGCGCACAGACCGAGGTCATCAATGCTGAGCCGGACGGTGTCAATATTAACTACAACGCCGGCTCCACCCATATCGGCGGTCTCTGTCGTTTTGTGCGAGAGAAGAATTGTGACGTGGGTTTTGCGTTTGATGGAGACGCGGATCGTTGTATTGCGGTGGATGAAAACGGACAGATCGTCAACGGCGATCACGTGCTGTACGTGCTGGCATGCCAGCTGCGGCGCCAAGGACAGCTTAAGGGTGATCGGGTGGTAGCCACCGTTATGTCCAATCTGGGCCTTTTCAAAGCGTTGGAGGCGGAAGGGATGCGGTATATCCGCACGACGGTAGGAGATCGTTATGTCATGGAGGCGATGGTGGAAAATGATTGCAGCATCGGCGGCGAATCTTCCGGCCATACGATCCTGCGCAAGTACGCTTCTACCGGCGATGGGATTTTGACCGCCATTATGCTGACCGAGACCATGATGGAACGCAAGCTGCCTCTGAGTAAGCTGGCGGCGCCGGTGGTGATGTATCCGCAGACCATCCGTACGGTGGCGGTGGCGGATAAGGCGGCGGTGGCCGCCGATGAGCAGGTGCTGGCGCTGGTAGAGCAGATCCGAGACGAGTTAGGAGAAGACGGCCGCATTCTGCTGCGTGAAAGCGGAACCGAGCCGGCCTTGCGGGTGATGGTGGAATGTAACGACCAGAAGAAATGTGATGCTTATGTAGATCGCGTTGTGGCGCTGATCGAGGAACGGGCCTGAGGGAAAGGAGAAAATAGCGTGTGCGGAATTGTTGGCTATGTTGGTGAGCTTCCCGCTGCCCCTCTGCTGCTGCAGGGGCTAAAACGACTGGAATATCGAGGATATGATTCGGCAGGAATCGCATTGGCCAATCAAAAAGGGCTGGAAGTGTATCGGTGCAGCGGACGCATACAGCAGCTGGAAGGGGCGATGGAGGGCGGTACCCATTGTACGCAGACGGTGGGGATCGGCCACACCCGTTGGGCGACCCACGGTAAGCCCAGCGACCGTAACGCGCATCCTCATGTCAGCGGTGATGGCCGTTTTGCAGTCGTCCATAACGGAATAATCGAAAATTATTTGTCGTTAAAGGGAGAATTGTCTGAAAAGGGCTACACCTTTACATCGGATACCGACAGCGAAGTGGTGGCGCATTTGCTTGCGTTATTGTATAAAGGCGACGTTTTGGATACCATTCGGCAAGTGGTGGCACGGTTGCGTGGCTCCTTCGCATTAGGGATCCTATGTGCCGACACGCCGGGGTGCCTGTATGCCGTTAAAAATGCCAGCCCTCTGGTGATTGGCGTGACCGAGACCGGTTGCCTTATCGCCTCGGATGTGACGGCCATTCTGCCCCACACCCGGCGGATCATCCGGATGGAGGAGGGCGATATAGCACGCCTGACGATCGGGGCAGCGACCGTGACCGATCAGACCGGCCATCCGGTGCAGCGTGCGATGGAACAAGTGGACTGGGATGTGGAAGCGGCTGAAAAAGGCGGCTATGCCCATTTTATGCTCAAGGAGATTATGGAACAACCTCGTGTGCTGGAGGATACCATGGCGTCCTGCTTGGATCAAAACGGCGAGGTCGTGCTGGAAGGGGTCGGCTTGACCGAAGCCGTGTTGCATCGGTTGCGTCGGATCACCGTGGTGGCATGCGGATCGGCGTATCACGCTGGCATGGCCGGCCGCTACTTTATCGAGCAGATGACCGGATTGCCGGTAGAGGTGGATATTGCCTCCGAGTTTCGATACCGGGATCCTCTGGTGGACGAACACACCTTGACGGTGGTCATCAGCCAGTCGGGTGAAACAGCAGACACGCTGGCGGCTTTGCGAGAGGCTAAGGCTCGTGGTTCCCGGGTGCTGGCCATTGTCAACGTGGTAGGAAGCTCGGTGGCTAATGAGAGTGACGATGTACTGTATACCCGGGCAGGGCCGGAGATTGCCGTGGCTACCACTAAGGGGTATACCACGCAGGTGGCGATGCTGTACATGCTGGGAGTGTATATGGGTCGCCGCCTGGGGCGGCTTACGGTGGAGCAGAACGCCGCCTACGTACGGGAACTGCGTGACCTGCCGGCTCTTGTTGAAAGATGTCTGACCATGGCGGAGGAGGCACGCACCTTGGCCGAAACTGTCTCACAGCATGAGCACGCTTATTTTATCGGTCGTCATGTGGATTATGCTGTGGCGCTGGAGGCATCGCTTAAGCTCAAAGAGATCAGTTATATTCACGCGGAATCCTACGGGGCAGGGGAGCTGAAACACGGCACCATCTCATTGGTGGAGGAGGGAACGCTGGTCGTTGCCTTGGCGAGCCGGGAAGAGCTGGTCGCCAAGATGCTTTCCAACATCAAAGAGGTCAAGGCACGAGGTGCCACCGTCCTGACCGTTACCGACTGCGCCCATCGAGACATGTTCCGGGAATCGGATGCCTTGCTGACGTTGCCGGTATCGCCCGGAACCTTTGCCGCCATTCCTATGACGGTACCCATGCAATTGCTAGCCTATTATACCGCACTGGCAAGAGGGTGTGACATTGATAAACCACGCAATCTGGCCAAAAGCGTTACGGTAGAATGAAGAATGCCGGTCACCTTCGGGTGATCGGCATTCTTTTAGCAAAAAAGGTGTAAATATTACGGAATTTCTATTTTTCCATTGATTTTTCGTTTTTCCTGCAGTATAATGCAAATGACGGGAGGCGATGACGGATGAACATGTTTATCGATCGAGATAAGCTTATTGCTCTTTTACGGGATTTCTATCTGCTGACGAACATCCCGGTAGGTATTTACGATAAGCATTATCATCCCATGGCTTGCTATCCTTTGGAGCGCAGCCCCTACTGCAGCTGCTTGCATGAATACCCGGAAGCCATGCGCCGTTGTGTGGCCTGTGACAACGAGGCTTTTGAGAAAAGCGGCAAGCTGGGCCGCCTATATACATACCGTTGTTATGCCGGCCTGCAGGAGGCGGTATTGCCCTTGTTGCACAATCAGGAAGTCATCGGTTATATTACGATTGGCCAGATCCGTAAGGAAGAATGGGATATCAAGCAGATGGAGGAAGCTTGGAAGAAGCTGGAAGCCATCGGGGTGGACATCAAGCGACTGAGGGAGGCGTACTCTCGCCAGAAGCCTATGGGCGAGAAGGTACTGCGTGCCGCTTTTAATATCATGCACGCCTGCTCTTCTTACCTGTATCTGGACGGTATTATCACGGTGCGTGAGATGAGCGCAGTGGAACGTCTGGATGCGTTTATAGAGGAGAATTTGGATGAGGGTCTTAGCGTGGAGACGCTGTGCGATGCCCTTTCAGTCAGCAAAGCACGATTGTACACGCTGTTTGAAGAGCGCTACGGTATGGGTGTGGCGGAGTACATCCGTATTTGCCGGGTCAATAAAGCCAAGAAGATGCTGCTGGAAACCCGACAGCCCATCAGCGCTGTGGCCGCACAATGCGGATTTCCCGACTACAATTATTTCACCAAGGTGTTTAAGCGGTATTGCGGCGTGTCTCCCCGTGATTACCGTAAGACCAACACGCTATCAGAGGAATAAGCGCTTTAGAGAACCAAGCAGACAGTAAGTTTGCTTGGTTCTTTTTTTGTTATACAGGACAAGAAGCACTTGATTTTTTAAAAAATGGTGGTATAATGATAGTGAAATGTCCCATTTGGGACATTTTGGAGGTGGAATATGGACAAAATCCCCTTATTTTTGCTGGAAGGCTTATCGCCGGAAGTGGCTCAACAGTATTGGCAGCAAGCGGTGACCGCACCAAGATCGTACGAAAAAGGAGAGGTCATCTACGATAGCCGGACGGCACAGCCATCTTTGGCGGTGGTGCTGTCTGGCACCGTGCGCGTGCTGCACGGCCGTGTGGTCATGAACACGCTTCGGTCGGGTGACGTGTTTGGCGCTGCCGCACTCTTTGGCGGTGATCGGACATACGAGTCACTGGTGATGGCACATACCCCGTGCCAGGTAGCGTTTATTCCGCAGGAAACGGTGTGCGGCTGGATGGCGGCCGAGCCATGCGTGGCCATCAATTATGTGCGGTTTTTGTCCGATCGCATCCGCTTTCTCAATCGCCGGTTAGCCACCTTGACAGCCGGCCAGACGGACGGCAAGCTATGGCATTTCCTGTTGGCGCAACAGCAGGATGGCGTGGTGCATCTGTCGGGCGGCATGGTGGAGCTGGCCAAGCGATTGGACATGGGACGCTCCAGCTTGTATCGCTCGCTGGAGGCCCTTGCTGAATCAGGCCGTATACGACGGCAGGGCAAAGACATTTATATTCTGAAGGAGGACGAGTGATATGAAAAAAATACTTTCTGTTATGTTCGCTGTGTTGTTGTTGGCTGGTGTGCTGGCTGGCTGTGGCGAAGCGAGCGAACCGGCATCCCAGCCGGCCGCCAAGACCGAGGTGAAGGTGACGGCGATTGCCGGCCCCACCGGTGTGGGCATGGTGGATCTGATGGCGAAGGATGAGCAAGGCACAACGACCAACGACTATGTCTTTAACTTGGTTAATGACCCCCAGCAGGCGGTGGCCGCTATTACGCAAAAGACGGCAGATATTGCCGCCGTTCCCACCAATCTGGCATCCACTATTTATCACAAAACCAATGGCAGCGTGCAGGTGCTGGCGGTTAACACCTTAGGGGTGTTGCACATCTTGGAGAATGGAAGCACCATCACTTCGGTAGCCGACCTGCGCGGCAAGACCATCTACACCTCCGGCCAGGGGGCTAATCCGGAATATGTCTTGCGTTATGTACTGGAGAAGAACGGCATTGATCCCGATAAGGACGTCACCATCCGGTTTGTCCCCGATAACGATGCCTTGACCGCCGCAGTGGTCACCGGCGAAGCGTCGGTGGCGATGGTGCCCGAACCCAAGGTCAGTGCTTGCCGTACCCAGATGAAGGCGGCCGGTAAGACCCCTGCCTCTATTGTGCTGGATATGACCGCTGAGTGGGAGAAGGTTGCCAATAACGAGAGCGCCCTGATGATGGGCTGTGTGATCGTGCGCAAGGAGTTTGCGCAGGCAAATCCGGCGGCGGTGCAGGCGTTCCTGACCGAGTACGAGAACTCCATCAACGCGGTTAAGGCCGATACGGAAAAGGCGGCTTCTTTGTGTGAAAAGTACGGTGTGATTCCCAAAGCGGCCATTGCCAAGCAGGCGATCCCCAACTGTAACCTGACCTTTGTCAAGGGCGCGGCGATGAAGACGCAGCTGTCCGGCTATCTGAAGGTGCTGTTTGGCTATAACACCAAGTCCATCGGCGACGCATTGCCGGCGGATGTGTTCTATTATGAAGGCTAAAGCTCGCCGGTTTGGCATTTTTGTAGGGGTTCTTCTGTTCTGGTTGGGCGTTTGGACGCTTTTGAGCGTTTGGGGCGGACAGGAACTCCTACTGCCATCCCCCGGGGCGGTGGCGGCGCACCTGTGGCGCTTGTGCCGTACGTCCGTTTTCTGGTCAAATGTGCTTGCCAGCCTTGTTCGGGTACTTCTGGGCTTTTTGAGTGCGGCGGTGGCGGGAACTTTACTGGCCATGCTGACCACCCGATTTACCTTAGCCCATCATCTGTTTAGTCCGGTATTGCACATCGTGCGTGCGGCTCCGGTGGCCTCCTTTATTTTGCTGGCCTATTTTTGGGTCCGTTTACAGTTGCTGCCGTCCTTCATTGCCTTCTTGATGGTGCTTCCCTTGATGTGGGCCAACGTCTGTCAAGGCATCGAGCACACCGATCCCTCCTTGCTGGAGATGGCGAAGGTGTTTCGCTTTGGCCGTTGGAGGACGTTACGGGAAGTGCGGCTGCCCTCGGTGCTTCCTTACTTTGAAGCGGCATGTACCACCGGCTTAGGCTTTGCGTGGAAATCCGGTGTGGCGGCCGAAGTGATCTGCAGCCCCCCGTTCTCGGTGGGCAAGGAGATGCTCAGCGCCAAGCAATATCTGGAGACGGCTGAAGTGTTTGCCTGGACGGTGGCGGTGGTGCTGTTGAGCGTGTGCATGGAAATGACTGTGAAGACGGTGATTCGCCGCCGAAAGGGGGGGCGTGCATGAGCATCCGATTGGAGAATGTGGATTTTTCTTACGGCGATCTGGTTGTGTGTCATAACCTGAGCTGGGAGCTTCCCTCCAAGGGCGTGGTCTGTCTGCAGGGCGCATCCGGCTGTGGCAAGACCACCCTCTTACGCCTGCTGTGCGGCTTGCTACAGCCCTCTGCCGGTAGCATCACCGGCTTAGCGTCCGGAACGGTGTCGGTGTGCTTTCAGGAGGATCGGCTGCTGCCGTGGCGGACCGTACTGGATAACGTGGCGATTCCCCTTAAGGGAGATCGGCTGGCGGCCGCCGCTATGTTGGCGGCGGTTGGCCTGGGCGATTATCTTAACAGCTTGCCGGAGGCGCTCAGCGGCGGACAACGCCGCCGGGTGGCTTTGGCACGATCGTTGGTCATGCCGGCCGAATTACTGCTGCTGGACGAACCTTTTACCGGCTTGGATGTAGATACCTGGCAGCTGCTGGTGCCCCTGATTCTTCGTCGGGCAGAGAAGTGCCCGGTGATCTTGGTTACCCACGTGGCGGACGAAGCGACCGCATTGGGGGCCTCTGTGATTCCCTTAACCGGTATTCCACTCACGGGTGAGCTTTTACCCCAATAAAAGCAAATTAAATTTGGTTGCCCTCTTGACAAACGGGCATAAATGCATTATGATATAACCTGCGCTTGACACTGGATGGTGTCCGGCGCATCCTTGGGGGCGTAGCTCAGCTGGGAGAGCGTACGGTTCGCATCCGTAAGGTCGAGAGTTCGATCCTCTTCGTCTCCACC
>SVPB01000061.1 GCA_015066065.1 Oscillospiraceae bacterium
AAGCGTGTGGACGCTCTCAAGGGCTGGGATACCGTCGTCGCCGCTGAGGCGGACGGCACCGTGCTGGATGGCGTCGTCACCGACGTCATTAAGGGCGGTGTTCTGGTCGTCACCAACGGCGTCCGGGTATTCGTTCCTGCTTCCCAGGCTTCTGTCAGCCGCATGGAAGACCTGTCTCCCCTCAAGGGCCAGGAAGTCCAGCTCAAGATCATCGAGGTCAACGCCCATCGCCGTCACGCTGTGGGCTCCGTCCGTCAGGTTGCCCAGGCCGCCCGCAAGGAGCAGGAAGAGGCTTTCTGGGCGCAGGCGGAGGTCGGCCAGGAGTACACCGGTGCCGTTAAGTCCCTGACCTCTTATGGCGCGTTCGTGGATCTGGGCGGTGTGGACGGTATGGTCCACATCTCCGAGATGTCCTGGAGCCGCATTAAGCACCCCTCCGAGGTGATGAAGGTCGGCGACGTGGTCACCGTGTTCATCAAGGCCCTGGATCCCGAGAAGAAAAAGATCTCTTTGGGCTACCGCAAGAGCGAGGATAACCCCTGGGAGATCTTCAAGGCGCAGTATCCGGTGGATAGCGTCGTTACCGTTAAGATCGTCGGCATGACCGCTTTTGGCGCCTTTGCCCAGATCCTGCCCGGCGTGGACGGTCTCATCCACATCTCTCAGATCGCCGGTCATCGGGTGGAGAAGCCCCAGGATGAGCTGCAGATCGGTCAGGAGGTCGAGGCTAAGATCACGGCGGTGGATTACGACCGCAAGCGCATCAGCCTGTCCATCCGTGCCCTGCTGCCCGAGGAGGCTCCTGCTGAGGAAGCCGCCGAGGAGCCGGCTGAAGAGGCCACCGAGGAATAATCCGTTAAGTAAAAAGGCCGTCCGTTGCCATGCGCAGCGGACGACCTTTTTTGTATATCAGCGAGGGCTTTGCCCATACTAACCTCAAAGGAGGGATAGTATGGACGAGAGACCCATCCGCTTTACCAGCCGGGATCGGTTGCTCCGCGCATGGCAGAATTCCATGGAGCTGGTACGGGATTTTCAGCTATACGCCGGAGAGGAGCAGCATACCAACGACACCCGAGCCCTGTTCCGGGAACTGGCAGAAGAGGAATGTATGCACGCCGCCCGCCTGCGGGAACAACTACACCGGTACGAAAACTGACCCAAGCCGCCCGGTTCGAATAGAGCCGGGCGGCTTAGACGTGGCAGACCCGGCGGGGGCAACGATCGTCTTCACAACTTGCACACTCCGGTTTGCCATAACAACACATCCTATAATCGCACTCATCGCAGCCACATTCCGTCGCTTCATCTAGCTTGTTGCTTCCCGGACAATCCCGCCCTCCGTTTCCGGGAATTAACAACACACCACCTCACATCAACGACCATCGTATCCCCCTCCTTTATAGACTATTACGTTATATATGTAACAGTCTATATGTAAAGAGAAAAGATACGTTATTATCTAATCAATACATACGATATACAGGGGTGTACTATGATTCGATTACGTGCTTTGGAGTTGCTGGAGAAAAAGGGGAAAATCAAGTATTGGCTATACAAACAGTTGGGTATGCGCTATCAGAACTTCCACAAAATGATCAACAATCAAACCAAATCCATCCGCTACGTAAACATTGAGACCCTCTGCCTGCTGCTGGATGGTACGCCCAACGAACGGTTAGAGATGACCGAAAAATAAGCGAAAGGCTTGCCTCTTAGAGGCAAGCCTTTCGCTCTTTTATAGCCGTTCTTCCAACACCCGGATGAGGTGGGCAATAGCACCTTCGCCATAATCCGGTAGAAAAAGTGAACCGACCGCCGTTATCGGTAAAATACCGTACTGCCCGGCGGTTTTGTTCATCCGGCACATCAAAGGTGCCGTCAATGTCCAAGCAGATCGGATAGCCGTCCAGCTTTCCCATTCCTGCTTTTACTCCGGTCTCGTTTCCAGCTTGAGGGGGAAGTCGCCCAGCTTGTCCACTTTAAAGCCGTTCCGCTTGTAGGTCTCGTAGTCGAAGGCCTCCAGCTCGTCAATAGCCAGCTTGTGGAACTCGTAGAAGTTGTGCCACCACTCGTAGCCGCTACCCAATTCGGCGTTTAAATAGGCGTCGGCAATGTCACAGCCCATAGCCGGTGCCACATAGAAAGCGCCCATCGCCAGAACGTTGACCCCGTTGCCGGTGATGGCACGCAGGGCGGCGGGGACGCTTTCCACCACGCCGGCATGCACATGGGGGCACTTGGAGGCGGCAATATGGATGCCCATGCCGGTGCCGCAGAACAGCAGCGCCCGTTCAAATTCCCCCTCAGAGATCATGGCGCCGACCCGCAGGCCCACCCGATGGAACATCAAATCAGTATCGTTGGGGTCGGAATCCGCTTGAACACCCATGTCGGTGATCTCCCAACCCTTGGCACGCAGATGCGCACACACCGCTTCCTTAAGAGGGTAGCCGGCAAAGTCGGCACCGACCACTAGCTGCTTGTCTTTAACCATTTTCATAGTAATCACTCCTTAAAATCTTACGGATTCTCAAACATCGTCTTGACCAACTCATACGCAAACAACCAATGCATCTCCCGGGTGGGGTGGTTGATCTTGTTGGATAAGAGGGAGGTCACATCCACACCGCCGGCCTGCATGGTCTGCCACAGAGCGTAGCAGTCACACACCGGCACCTGCTCCTCGGCGCATACCTGCCGGGCGGCCTTAACATAAGTGTCCAGCCAGCCCTCCCGGACGGTGGCGGAAACATGAGCAGCGGCGGCCGCAATGGGGGCTTCCGTCAGAGCAGGATCCACCCGGTCGGTGGCCATGTTGGGGGTCATGAAGATGACCTCGCTGCCCGCCCGGCGTACCGCCCGGAAGATATTCCGCAAAGCGGTGGTATACTCTTCCAACCCCTCCGCTTTCTGGTTGCTGTCGTTGAGGCCGTAGCACACCACCGTCAGATCAGGACGAAAGCTGAGCACGTCCTCCTGCAACCGATCAAACCCCACCGGGGCACGGTTGCCGCTGATGCCGGCGTTAACAATGGTCACGTTGGCGGCGGGGTACAACATAGCCAGGAGCTCCTTCACCTTTTGAGAATAGCTTTCCATGGCGTTAAATACCGTCTCGGCGTTGCCGTCGGGCTTGACGTACAGCTCAAAGCAGCCCTGGGTCACGCTATCGCCGGTAAAGGCGATGACCGGCTGCCGATCACCGTAGATATTGCCGTTCTTGCGCTGACATTTCTTAAGGATCTGCATGGTAAATCCTCCTTTACTTATGGATCTTCCCTTCCCGGAACTGGGTGGCAAACCACACATCCGGCAGGGTAAATTCCCGTCCGTTGAGATACTCCAGCTCCTCCGCCGGGGTGGTGAACGCAAACCGCAAACGGTAGGAGCAAAGAGCTTGCTTGTCAAATCCGGTGCCCTTATTGAGGGCGTTGGTGCCGTACTTACCGTCCCCCAGCAGGGGATGGCCGATGCTGGCCAGATGGGCACGGATCTGGTGGGTGCGCCCGGTGAGCAGATGGATCTCCAGCAGGCTCAGGTCTCCCCTCTCCTCCAGCACCCGGTACCGGGTGCGGATGGTCCGGGCACCCGGTCGGGGGGTATCCGACACGTACACCCGGTTCTGTGCTTCGTTCTTTTCAAGATACCCTTCCAGGGTGTCCTCCTGCCGGGGCATCCGGCCATGGACGATACATAGATAGTATTTTTCGATCTCCCGTTGCTTGAGCTTGTCGTTGAGCACCCGTAACGCCACCGCCGTCTTGGCGGCGATGACGATGCCGGCCGTGTTGCGGTCGATACGGTTGACCAGCGCCGGCGCAAAGCTCTGCTCATTGGCCGGATCATACGTCCCCTTTTCGTAAAGATACCGCTGTACCCGGGCGATAAGGGTATCCCCGAACTCCCGGTCGTCCGGATGCACCAGCAGCCCCGGCTTTTTGTTGAGAAGTAGCAGATGTTCATCCTCGTACACGATATCCAGCTGCCGGGACGCACGCATAAAGTCATAGGTGGGGGTCGCTACCTCCAGCACGTCGTCCGGCAAAAACAGGCTGATCACGTCCCCTGTCTGCAGACGGTCGGCGCTGTCACAGCGCTTACCGTTGAGCCGGATGTCCTTTTTGCGGATGGCTTTATACAGCATCGCCGGGGGGAGCTGGCGGTAAGTCTTGGTCAAAAACTTATCCAGCCGCTGACCGGCATCATTTTCTTTGACTGTAAGCGTGGTTTTCATGAGTCCTCCTGTTTACTTTTGTAAAAAAGTGTGGTAAAATAGGGATATCACACGAGCAAAGGAGAATCCGGCATGCCAGCTACAAACGAACTCTCGGTCTCCCACAAGGGACACCGTCAACGCATGAAGAACCGGCTTCTGAAGAATGGGCTGGAAAACTTTCAGGATCACGAAGTGCTGGAGATGTTGCTGTACTACTCGTTACCGTATAAGGATACCAATGCGCTGGGGCATCGCCTGCTGGATCATTTTGGCAGCTTCGCCCGGGTGCTGGATGCCGATTATGCCGACCTGCTCAAGGTGCCGGGGATCACACCGCATGTGGCAACCCTCATCACCCTGTGCGGTCAGACCGCCCATCGATACATGCGCTGTGCCTACGACGTGGGGCAGCTGTTGTACAACACCGAAGCCTACGCCGCCGTTGCTCTGCCGTACTTTATCGGCAAGAAAAACGAGTCAGTGCTTCTCATTTCTCTGGACAACAAGTTTAAAAAGCTCAACGTCACCCGGATATTTGAGGGCAGCGTCAACTCAGCACAATTCAACTTCCGCCTGGCGGTACAGCAGGCATTGCAGGACAACGCCACCCAGGTGGTGCTGGCACACAACCATCCCAACGGGCTGGCCTTCCCCTCCGGAGATGACCTGCGCACCACCCGGCGGTTTGCCGAGGTGCTCAAGCTCATGGATATCCGGCTGATCGATCATCTGATCGTGGCGGAGGATGACTGTCTCTCCATGGCGGATTCCGCACCGTATGCTCCGTATCTGGATCCGGATGTGGAAATCCCCTACTCTAAGTCCACCAACAACCTCTGCAATAAGTAAAGCATAGCACATTCCCGGCGGTTTTGCAACCGGCTGGTACTATTTTTTAGGAGGGGCAACCCTATGCACCCTTTTCGTCATTTCCGCACCATCACCCGGCACCGACACCGGGTCATAGCTCACTGCTTTAAGGCCGGAATCGGATGGCAGGGACTGCGGCATGATCTGTCCAAGTACACCCCGGCGGAGTTCTTTGCAGGTGCCCGATATTACCGGGGTACACGCAGTCCTAATGAGGTGGAACGGGAGATCTATGGGTATTCCCCGGCCTGGCTGCATCACAAGGGACGCAATCGCCATCACTTTGAATACTGGACCGACTACAATCCGGCCACCAAGACGGTGGAACCGGTCAAGATGCCCCTGCGTTACGTGGCGGAGATGTTCTGCGACCGGGTAGCGGCCAGCAAGATCTACCAAGGGGCACAGTATCATCCGCGCCACCCACTGGATTACTACGAACGGGGCAAGCCCCGGCGGCGCATCCACCCGGACACCGCCGCCCTGCTGGAAGGGTGGCTCCGTTTGCTGGCCGAGCAGGGGGAAGAAGCCGCCTTTGCCGCCATCCGGGCAAAGCTGCGCGCCGGCGAGGAATACTGACAGGCAGGCGACGTTCGCCTGCCTTTTCTGCATTGTCCTTAAAAAGGGACATCGATTCGATTATTCTTTTTCAAAAAGGGAGGGTATTTTATGCTGACGTTATTATTAGGTCGCTCGGGCAGCGGCAAAACCCGTACCATCATGGATACCCTGCGGCGGTTAGCGGCCGACGGGGAGGACAAGCTGATCCTCCTGGTGCCGGAACAGAATTCGTTTGAGAATGAACGGACCCTGCTGGAGATCCTGACCCCGGCACAGATGGCTCGGGTAGAGGTGCTCAGCTTCACCCGTCTGGCTGACAAGGTGCTGTCGGAGACCGGCGGTCAGGGCGGCACGATGCTGGATGATGGCAGCCGTGCCCTGCTCATGAGCCGTGCGCTGGAAATGACCGCCGCCGTTGCGGAGGATCAGGGGGAAACACTGCTGGGCATCTCTCCCCGGCAGATCACCGATGTGGCCTTTGTCACCGAAATGCTGACCCTGCTGGATGAGCTCAAGCAATGCGCCGTACCGTTGGAGGAGCTGGAACGGGTGGAGGGGGAGCTGCATGCCGCCACCGCCGCCGAGGATTCCCTGCGGGAAAAAACAGCCGGTCTGTACCGCATCTTCACCGCCTATGAAGGGCTGGTAGCCCACAGCGGTACCGACAGCGCTGACCGGCTGACCCGGCTGTGCCAACAGCTGCCGAACAGCAAGCTGGTGGACGGTGCGACCCTGCTGGTGGACGGGTTTAAGGGCTTCACCGCACAGGAATTGCAGGTGCTGGAACAGCTATTCTGCCGGAGCAAAGCGATGACGGTAGCCCTTTCCACCGACACCCCCGGCAAGGGCTTTTTGACCCTCTGCCCGGCGGATAACCGCCGGGAATACGCCTTGTTCGCCCCGGTGACCCACACGGTCACCGCCTTGCAGGAAATGGCCACACGACACCATCGACCGGTCACCTTCACCATGCTGGAGGAAAATCGCCGGGCCGCCAACCAACCGCTGCGTACGCTGGAGGCCGGCCTGTATCATCCCACCCCCACCGTGTGTGAGGAGAATACCGATCGGGTTACCCTCACCCCTTGCACCGACGTGTATGAGGAGTGTGCGTATGTGGCACGCCGGATCCGGCGCCTGATGCGAGAGGGAGTGCGCTGTCGGGATATCACGGTGGTGACCCGTCAGCCGGAGGACTACCGGGGGATCCTGGAGGACGCCCTGACGGCGGCGGATATCCCCTACTACATGGACGCCCGGCAGGATATCTTATGCGAACCGCTTATCGTGTACATACGCACCGCTTTGCGGCTGGCGGTGGGTGGCGTGCGCACCGAAGAGGTACTGCGTCTGCTCAAAACCGACCTGGGGGTTTTGACCCCTATTGAGACCGCCCAGTTGGAGAACTACCTGTACCTGTGGCGGTTGGACGGCGGTGCGCTGTCCACCCCCTTTACCGGTGATCCGCTGGGACCGCAAGCGGCACCGTCCCCCGAGGGACAATCCCTGCTGCGCACCCTGGAGGGGTGGCGGCAGCAGGTGATCCGCCCTCTGCAAACCTTGCGGCAGGCACTGCAGGGCGGATGCACCGGGCGGCAGTTTGCACTGGCGGTATACACCTTCTTGACCGACGGGGATCAGCTGCAGGAACGGCTGCTGCGCCGGATCCGGGGGCTGGAAGCGATGGGCGAGGCCCTGCGTGCGCAACGAGAGACCCGGCTGTGGGATGAGGTCATCGGTCTATTGGATCGGTTCGCCTCTGTGCTGGGTGACCAGCGCCTGCCGGCCTCCCGGCTGGAGGAGCTGTTCGCTCTGCTGGTCAGCACCCTGGACATGGGATATATCCCCCAAGGGCTGGATACGGTAACGGTGGGCTGTGCCGATCGCATCCGCTATGCCGACCCGCAGGTGGTTTTCATCCTGGGTGCCAATGAAGGGCGGTTTCCTGCTTATCCCACCAGTGCCGGCATTCTATCCGAGGAGGACCGCCGGCTGTGGGAGACCCACGGTATCCGTCTGTACGGTGATCTGCTGCATCGTTGTATCGAGGAGCGCTACTACCTCTACATGGCGGTGGCGGCCCCCACCGAGCGCCTGTTTATCACCTACCTGACCGACGGGGAAGAAGCGCCCTCCCCCTTGATAGAGACCGTCTGCACCCTGCTCCCCGGCCACCGCCGGGAGATGGCGGTGGCCGCCGACGGCACCGATCTGGAGACCGGGGAGGAGATGTTTACCCGGTTGGCCGCCGGCTACGGGCGCCACGACCCGGTCACCGAGACCCTGCGTGCCCTGACAGCGGAGGATCCCCTGTATGGCGGTCATCTGCAGGCGGTGGCACGGGCATCCGGGCAGGCTCCCTTCCAGCTTACACAGCCGGATACGGCACAAGCGCTGTTTGGTACCAAGCTGTGTCTGTCCGCCAGCCAGACAGAGCTGTTTCATAAGTGTCACTTTGCTTACTTCTGCCGATACGGTCTGCACCTGAAGCCCCGTCCGGTGGCTCAGGTGGACGCCGCCGCTTTCGGCGACATCGTACACCACGTAATGGAGACCCTACTGCCCCGGTACACCGCCGCTGACGGACTGGTGGCACAGCTCAAGGCGCTGGATGGGGAACCAGACGGAACACCGGACGCCGAAAAAGACGTCCAGGAGCAGCTCACCGACCGCCTGCAACGGGAGGTGCATGACTGCGTCTCTGCCTACGTAGCGCAACAGTTTGATCCCCACCGGGAACCTACCGGCAGCTTTCTGTACCGGCTGATCCTGGCGGAACGAGCCGCCGTTAATATGCTGTGGCACGTGGTCATGGAGCTGCGGCAGAGCGAGTTTACCCCGGTGGACTTTGAGCTGTGCATTCATCCGGAGGAGCAGGCGGGAGACGGGGTGCTGTCCCTGCGTCTGCCCATCAACGGCGGCACGGTACAGCTCACCGGTAAGGTAGACCGGGTGGATCTGTACGTACGGGAGGACGGCACCGCTTACGTGCGTGTCATCGACTATAAGACCGGTGCCAAGAATTTTAGTCTGAGCGAGGTCATGCAGGGGCTGGGCACCCAGATGCTGCTCTACCTCTTTATCCTATGTGACAACAGCCGGCGGTACACGCAGGATGACCGGCCCCTTCGCCCGGCCGGCGTGCTGTACCACCCTCTTTCTGACCTGATGGTGGAACGGGGTGCCAAGGATACCATGACCGCCCGGCTTAAGGCCATGCAGATGAACGGCGTGGTGCTGGATGACCCGGCGGTGATCCTGGCCATGGACAAAAAGGCCGAGCGCACCTTTATCCCCGCCGGTTTGACCAAGAAGGGTGTCGTCTCCGGCAATGTACTGCAGGCCCATCACTTTGACCTGCTGCGAGGGGTCATTGAACAGCTGCTCATCCGCATGGGCAACGATCTGCTGGCCGGTAACATCGCCGCCCTCCCCTTGCAGAACGACCACTTTGACGCCTGTGAATACTGCGACTACCGGGCGGTGTGCGGCCGGGACAAGGAAGACCCGGCCCGGACCCTTCACAGTGTAGGCACCGCCGAATCCATCAAGCTGCTGGAACAGACCGAGGAGGTGACCGACCATGGCTGAGCGCCAATGGACACCCCAGCAGGAACAGAGCATCACCGCCACCGGCGGCACCCTGCTGGTGTCTGCCGCCGCCGGCTCCGGTAAAACCGCCGTGCTGGTGGAACGAGTCATCCGGTTGATCACCGCGGAGGAAAACCCGGTGGACGTGGACCGCCTGCTCATTGTCACCTTCACCCGGGCGGCCGCCGCCGAAATGCGGCAGCGCTTGGGGGCGGCCTTGGCTAAAAAGGCCGCCGAACAGCCGGAAAACCTCACCTACCAGCGTCAGCAGATGCTCTTGCCGCAGGCGCAGATCTCCACCATCCACGGGTTCTGTGCCGCCCTGCTGCGGGAACACGCCGCCCGGGCAGGACTGCCGCCGCATTTCCGGGTGGCGGAGGAGGCAGAAAGCATCCTCCTGCAGGAGGATGCTCTGGATGCTGTACTGGAACAAAGCTACACGGCCAAGGAGCCGGGCTTTATGGCGCTGGCCGCCCAGCTCAGCGGTAAGAAGAATGACGAGACACTGCGGCAGGCGGTACGGCAGGCCTATACCTTCATGCAGGCACAGCCGTTCCCGGAACGGTGGCTTTCACAGCAGTTGGAGGCGTACACCGCCGTATGTCCGGCTGAAAAGACCCGGTGGATGCAGGCCATCTCCCGGGAGATGGCGCTGACCCTCGACTGCTGTACCGTCTGGGAGAT
>SVPB01000062.1 GCA_015066065.1 Oscillospiraceae bacterium
ACCTGAAGGTGCACGGTCTGACCCCGGCTATCATCCGTGAGGCGCTGGACAAGACCTACACGGCTCGTTGCTACATCCTGGACGAGGTCATGCTCAAGGCCATCCCTGAGGTGCGTCCCGAGCTGTCCAAGTACGCTCCCAAGATGCTGTCTACCAAGATCGACACCGACAAGATCGGCGGCGTGATCGGTAAGGGCGGCAAGGTCATCCAGCAGATCCAGACGGACTGCAACTGCACCGTCAACGTGGAAGAGGACGGTACCGTGACCATCCTGTCCACCGATCTTAACGATGCCAACCGTGCTCTGCAGATCATCGAGACCATCGCTAAGGATCCCGAGATCGGCGCCATCTACAAGGGCAAGGTCACCCGTCTGATGACCTTCGGCGCCTTTGTGGAGATCGCTCCCGGCAAGGAGGGCCTGGTGCACGTGTCCAAGCTGGATCTCCAGCGTGTGGAGCGTGTGGAGGACGTGGTTGCTGTGGGCGACACCATCGCTGTGATGGTGACCGAAATCGACGAGCAGGGTCGTATCAACCTGTCCCGTAAGGACGCCATCATCAAGATGGAAGGCCTCAACCCCGACGACTACGCTGCCGCCCCGGCCGCGCCCCGTCGTGAAGGCGGCTTCCGCCGGGATCGCAACAACCGCCGCGATCATTAACGTAACCAAAACAACAGCCGAGGTAAGGCTTACCTCGGCTGTTGCATTTTGGGGGGTTGGCAAATGGCCATCTTTGTGGTAGAATAATCTTACCTTCTACGAAAACAAGGAGGAATGACCCATGAAAAAGAAATCGGATACCGCCGCTTCCGAAGAACTGCTGGAGCAGGAGACTGCCGTGGAAAAGACCACCGAGGAGCAGAAGCCTGCCGATCGGCCGGTGACCCGCCGTTATTCCAAACGGGGCAACCGCCGGGGCCGGTACGCCTATGCGGCCCCCTTGGGGATGTGTATCTCCTTGCTGGCGTTGGTGGGTGTCGTGGCGCTGGTGTTTGCCGGTATCGGCATCGTTGACAAGCTCACCGACACCTCCGAGCTGGAGCATGAGCTGTTCCACTACCTGGAGCCGGTCATGGCCTATACCCCCACCCCCTTTGAGGATATTAACACCGCCCCGGAGCAGGACGTGTTCCTGCACGCCGCCACCTATCGCATCTCCCAGCAGGAGCAGGTGCGTATGCTGGTGGAAAAGGACGAAAACACCAATTACGCCGTGGACGACGTCGGCCGTATCGTGGTGCCGCAGGCAGAAGTGGAAGCCAGCTATGCGGCGCTGTTCGGCCCCGACGCTCCCTTGACCCACCGCAGTCTGGGAGAGGATACGGTGGTGTACAGCGCCGCCGATGCCTGCTACTACGTGCCCTTTGACTCCCTCAATACCGGCTACCAGCCGGCCCTCGTATCCTTTTCCCGCAACCGCAGCGAATACGAGGTGCAGATAGCCTACGTCAGCATCAACGACATTGGCATGGATCTCCACGGCGAGCTTCTCGAACCCGATCCGGCCAAAGCCACCTTCTTCCAAACCTACGTGCTGGAACGCACCGATACCGGCTACTTCATTAAATCCTGCCGGAGTGAAGAAGCGGAATAACCATTAGTCAACAAACAAGCCCGAAGGCAATGGCTAAGTGTTCGTAAGGACACTTGGCCATTGCCTTCGGGCTTTCTTTTTTACATATCCAGTTCCAGTATGTCCGGGTTCTCATCCAGCAGAAACAGCAGCTCATCGTTGCCGTATTCCCGGGGCATCCGTACCGCCAGGGTGCAGGTGAGGATACCGTCGTTATTCTTGCGGATGCGGAAGTATTCCACCGCCATCCGATGCTCCGCCAGCTGCTGGCGAAGCCGCAGGGTCACCCCTTGGGAGTAGCGCACCTTCATCTCCAGCTGGTTGATGCCTTGGCCCTCCACATGGTTGAGACCGCTGTGCAGCAGCCCCTGCAGTACGATGATCAGCAGGGCGGCAAACACGCCGATGGCGTACATACCGGCACCCAGCGCTGAACCCACGCCGGCGGTGGCCCAGATGCCGGCCGCCGTGGTCAGGCCACGGATGGAGGCGTTCTTAACAAAAATAACGCCGGCTCCCAGGAAGCTGACGCCGGTGACGATGTTGGAGGCAATACGGGTAGGGTCCACATCCATGCCGGTATCCGCAAACCCATACTTGGAAATGACCACAAACAAGGCGGCTCCCAGCGCCACGATCACGTGGGTGCGGATACCAGCCTCCTTCTGGCGGCGACTGCGCTCCACGCCGATCAAACCGCCCAGCACCGCCGCCAACAGCACCCGGAGCATCAGCTCTCCGTTGGCCTCAAAAAAGGCCGTTAACCATTCCTTCAAAGAACATCACCCCTTCTCCTATAATTTCTGCATTATAGCACAGAACCTATGCGAAGTCAATCGTTATTTCACCAAGATTTTACTTATTTTTAACTTAGATTTAACATTACAGTCGTCCTCCGTCATAACGAGAGAACAAAACGGCTCCCCACGGCATAATCTGTCAATAGGTGGCTCCTTCCATCGGTGCGCCGTCGGTGGATGGACAAAAGAAAGGGGACGGGATCCATGAACAAAAAGAGAAAAAGCACCGCCGGCGAGCCGGTAACCCGGCTGTGCGATCTGGCGGTGGGGGAGACAGCACGGGTAATGGTGTTACATAACACCGGCCCCATCCGACGGCGGCTGTTGGATCTGGGACTGGTGCCGGAAGCGCCGGTCTGCTGTGTGGGGCGATCCCCCGGTGGGGATCCGGCGGCCTACCGTATCCGGGGGGCGGTCATCGCCATCCGGGACGAGGACGCCGGTCTGGTGACCGTCAGGAGAGAGCTCCCATGACGGCGCCCCGTCGTATCCTGCTGGTAGGCAACCCCAACGTCGGCAAAAGCACCCTCTTTAATGCCTTGACCGGGCTGCATCAGCATACCGGCAACTGGCCGGGAAAAACCGTCTCCCAAGCCCAGGGTACCTACCGGCACCGGGGACAGACCTACCGGCTGGTAGACACCCCCGGCACCTATTCCCTCCTGGCACGTTCCCCCGACGAGGAGGTGACCCGGGACGCCCTGTGTGCCGCCGATGCCGCGGCGGTGGTGGTGGTGTGCGATGCCACCTGTCTTAGCCGCAACCTCAATCTGGCACTGCAGGTCATGGAGATCGGTCTGCCCACGGTGGTGTGCGTCAACCTGCTGGACGAGGCACGCCGGCGGCGCATCTACCCGGATCTTCTGCGGCTGGAAAAGCAGCTGGGAGTACCGGTGGTGGGCACAATAGCCAAGAAAAAACGCACCCTCACCCGTCTGCGTGATACGGTAGCCCGGGTATGCGACACGCCCCCCTCCGTCCCCTCATATATACGCTACGACACGGCGATCGAGAACGCCGTGGCCGCCCTGCGGTCACATCTGCCGCCAAGGACGGTGCCCACCCCCCGTTACGTGGCCTTGCGGCTGTTGGAGGGGGATGACCGCTACCGGGACGCCGTCCCGGCAAGGATCGTGGAGGATGCCTGCAAGCATCTCCGACAGCAGGGGATCACCGAGGACGGATGGCGTGACCGGCTGGTTGCCGGGGTCATCCGTCGGGCGGACACGGTAAGCGCCGGGGTGGTCAAACAACAGCCGGGGCACGACCCTGACCGGCGCATTGATCGGGTGCTTACCGGACGGCTGACCGCCTATCCCATGATGATCCTGCTGCTCTTATTGCTGTTCTACATCACCATAGAGGGTGCCAACGCCCCCTCCCAATGGCTCACGGCGCTGTTTGCCCGGGGCGAGCAAGGGCTCACCGCCCTTTGCCGCACCCTTGCGGTGCCCGACTGGCTCCATGGAGCGCTGGTGCTGGGAGTATACCGGGTACTGGCGTGGGTGGTGGCGGTGATGCTGCCCCCCATGGCCATCTTTTTCCCCTTGTTTACCCTGCTGGAGGATGTGGGGTACCTGCCACGCATCGCCTATAATCTCGATCGCCCCTTCCGGCGATGCCGTGCCTGCGGCAAACAGGCGCTGACCATGTGTATGGGGTTCGGATGCAATGCGGTGGGGGTCACCGGCTGTCGCATCATTGATTCCCCCCGGGAACGGCTGTTGGCCATCCTGACCAACAGTCTGGTGCCCTGCAACGGCCGGTTCCCCACCCTGATCACCCTGCTGACCCTCTTCTTTGTCGGCACTGCCGGAGGATGGGGGGCGGCCGCCCTGCTGACGTTGTTCATCCTGCTGGGGATCGGCGCCACCTTAGGGGTCACCTGGCTGCTGTCGGTGACCCTGTTGCGAGGGGCGCCCTCTGCCTTTACCCTGGAGCTTCCCTCCTACCGCCGTCCCCAGGTGGGACAGGTGCTGGTACGCTCGGTGCTGGATCGCACCCTGTTCGTCCTGGGGCGTGCGGCGGCAGTGGCCGCCCCGGCTGGGCTGATCCTATGGCTAACCGCCAACATCACGGTGGCCGGAACAAGCCTGCTGCAGTACGGCGCGGCGTTTCTGGATCCCTTCGCCCGGCTCATGGGATTGGACGGGGTCATCCTCATCGCCTTTATACTGGGATTCCCGGCCAACGAGATCGTGGTGCCCATCATCCTCATGGCGTATCTGGCCACCGGAACCCTGACGGACATCAGCGACCTGGACGCTCTGCGGCAGATCCTCGTCGCTAACGGCTGGACGGCCCGGACGGCGCTGTGCACCGTGCTGTTTTCCCTGTTCCACTGGCCCTGCTCCACCACCTTGCTGACCATCCGCAAGGAGACCGGGCGCTGGCGGTGGGTGGCGGCCGCCGCCCTCATCCCCACCCTGCTGGGGATCGTCACCTGTATGCTTGTCAACGCCCTCTGGGTGTGATATAATAGAGCAAAAGGGGGACTTACCGTGAATATCAAGCCGGGAAAATACCGTCATTTTAAAGGCGGAGAATACGAGGTCATCGGCATGGTCAACCACTCGGAAACGCTGGAGCCCATGGTCTTATACCGGGCGCTCTACGGTGAAGGGGCCCTATGGGTACGTCCTGCCGCCATGTGGGAGGAGCCGGTGACCCGTGACGGGGTAACCATGCCTCGGTTTACCTATATCGGTGCATAGGGTGTCACCCTAAAGAAAGACCAGTTCACGGTGAACTGGTCTTTCTTATTGATCAGTACAGATTGTCCGCCAAGGTCCACACCAGCATCTCGCACTCCTCCCGGTTGGCGAAAGCGTGATAGGGAATGAGGGTGGCGGTCAGAGACACAAAATCCCCTGTCGCCGGACGGTATAGCCCGTCAAAGTCGGCCCGGCGGCGTGCCGGGATGCGCAGGATCTGCCCGAAGGTCCGGTGTTCCTCCACCGTCACGGGGGCGGCGGCATCCAGCCGGATATCCCGTAGGGTGCGGCCATTATCTGCCCCCTCCAGGCAATACACCAAGGGGCCACGGGTCACCGCCACCCGACCGGCATCCTCCCCTACCCGGGGATGTGCCTCCACGTAGGTCACCGGCATAGCCATATCCAATACCGCTACCGCACCGGCCGCCACCGTCATGACGGCGTAACCTCGCTCCATGGTGTATGCGGCGGCCTGACCGTTCACCGTCAGGGTGAAGGAGCGACACCAGCCGGGGATCCGCAAAGCAAGCCGCAGGGGGACGTCTCCGGTATAGGTCAGGGTCACCCGCCCTTCATAGGGATAGGCGGTGCGCTGTGTCAGCGGTGCCGCCGGGTCGGTGCAATCGCTGTCCATGTACTGGTGCACATAGAGGGTGTCCCCCCACCGGGTATACACCCCTTCCCCGATATTAGCCAGCAGGCGGTTGAGGTTGGGAGGACAGCAGGAGCAATCAAACACCGACGGCCGCCGGGTGATGGGAAAGAGGGGGTTACGCCATCCACCCCGGGGCTGTGCCGGATCCAGCTCCAGCGGATTCTCATAGAAAAAGCGGTCACCGGACAGGGACAGCCCGGACAACACCCCGTTGTATAGCGCCCGTTCCGCCGCATCCGCATACCGGCTGTCCGGCTCCAGCAAGCTCATCCGCCGGGCAAACAGCACCAACCCGATGGCGGCGCAGGTTTCGGCATAAGCGGTGTCGTTGAGCAGATCGTAATCGTAGGTAAAGGCTTCCCCTGCCCGGGTGGAGCCAATACCGCCGGTGACGTACATCCGCCGGGTAGTCACGTTGTGAAACAGACGGCGGCAAGCCTCCAGCAACTCTGCATCTTCCGTGTGCCGTGCCACGTCCGCCATGGCGGCGTACAGATACATGGCACGCACCGCATGGCCGGTGGCTTCCCTCTGCCGGCGCACCGGCTGGTGGGACTGGTCGTAGCTGGCGTCATCCTTGGTGAAATCGTACTGCTTTTCCGGTTGGGTGCCACGGGTATCCAAAAAATAACGGCTAAGGGTCAGATATCGCTCCTCCCCGGTATGCTCGTACAGCCGTACCAGCGCCAGCTCGATCTCCTCGTGACCGGGGGTGAGGAATGCCGCCGACCGTTCCACCCGAAACACCCGATCAATGTAGTCAGCGTACCGGCACAGGGCCTTAAGGAGCTTATCCTTGCCGGTGGCCTTATGATACGCCACCGCCGCTTCCATCAGATGCCCGGCGCAGTACAGCTCATGGTTCTGCCGTTCCTGCCAGCGCCTTTGTGGTTCCACCTGCTGATAGTAGCTGTTAAAGTAGCCGTCCGCCTCCTGATGCGCCACCAGCTTGTCCACCAGCCGGTCGACAAAGGCCTCCAGCGCCGGATCGGGGTGATGGAGGATGGAGTAGGCCACCCCCTCGATCCACTTGGCTACATCGGAATCCCAGTAGATGTGGGGCTTACCCTCCTGCCCCTCCTGCCACGCGAGGTCCCAAGCCGCAAACCGACCGGTCTCGGCAAACCGTGCCTGCACCGCCGGCAGGGTCACGGTCGCATTGAGGTGCTGTTTTTTGCCCCAAAAACCGTTGTTCGTATGTATCGCCGATCCGGGGATGGCATAGGGTGTCATACCAATTCCTCCTTGCAATAAACTGTTTTATCTGCTATTATTATAAAAAATTGCCAGCGGTGGGTCAACCGTCCTACCGGGAGAATTGGGGAGAAAAACCGTCATGTCCGATCACACACACCACGTATCTAACCTGCAGGAGGTCACCTTTGTGTCCGCCGGTCAGTTCACCGCCCAGGAGCCATGGCGGCACCCGGTACGCACCATCGGGGATGGGGAGCTTATCTACGTCCTGCGCGGCCGGGTGGAGATGGCGCAGGGAGACACCGTCTTTGCCGCCGAGCCGGGACAATGGCTGTGGCTGTGCCCCGGGGTAGAGCACCGGGGGGTGGGGCAACCACGCACCGATGTGCGGTTTTGGTGGTTTCACCTAGCGCTTCCCTCCTCCCTGCCGTGGCTGCAAGGGCCCGTCCTGCCCCTGCCCGACACCGCCGATACCGAACGACTCACCGGCCTGGCACGCCAGCTGCTGTACACCGCCTCCACCGCCATCTACCCGGCCATCGCACGGGATATGCTGGCACGGCTGATGCTCATCGAGATCGGTGTTCTGCTGGAGAATGCCCCCCACGACCCGTTGCTGTCACGGGTCGCTGAATGGATCCGCATCAATCGAGATACCCCCTTGACCGCCGGGCAGGTGGCGGCGCATTTCGGATACGACCGGGATTACCTCTCCCGTCGGTGCAAGCAGGCGCTGGGCATGGGGCTAAAAGAGTACATCATACGCCAGCGGATGGATCTGGCCCGGCAGCTTCTGTTGGATCAGCAGCTGCCCTTGCGGCAGGTAGCGGCGCAGGTGGGATACCGGGATTACAAGCTGTTTCTCAAGGCCTTCACCTACCATCAGGGGATGACCCCTACCCAATACCGGCAAACCGCCGCCGGAGTCCATACCAACAAGGCGTAATCGCTGATGGATGTCGCCTTTCGCATTGACAGGCAAAAAGCCCATCACGATAATGGTCATAGCATCGGGCAGACGGTGCATGGCCAAAACCGTATCGATAAAAGGGCCGTGAGAGCTTATCGCTCCCACGGCCCTTTGGCTTATTTCTCCATTGCCTTTTCGGCAAAGGTGTTGTTGACCACCTTGCCGTAATCGGCGATCTGCTTAAGCTCCCCTGCCTCGGTCATGATGGACTGCAGACGGTTGAAGCCCTCCTCGCTCATCACCGGGTTCTCGTTCCAGGCATCGATGGCACGGTAGCTTTCCACCGCCTTTTCCAGCAGCGTAAGGTCGGTGTCGGGGAACTGCTCCGCCACCGCCGCCGCAATCTCCCCGGCGGTATGGGTCGCCACCCACTGCTGACCCTTGTAGATCGCATTGGTGAAACGCTGGATCAGGTCGCTGTTGTCGGTAATGTAGCTTTTCTTTGCAAAGTAGGCGGTGTAAGGCACATCGCCGGCCGCCTCCCCCACCGAGGCTACAATATACCCCTGCCCTTCCTGCTGCAGCAGAGAGGCGGTGGGCTCGAAGGCGGTCACATAATCCCCGGTACCACCGGTAAAGGCCGCCGTCATCATAGCGTACTGGACGCTGTTGTCCAGGGTGGTATCCTTGGCCGGGTCGATGCCCTGCTGCCGCAGAACGTGCTCCAGGGCCATATAAGGAACACCGCCTTTACGGCCGGGAAGAACCACCTTTCCCTTGACCTTATCCCAGGTGAAGTTCTCATCCGGCTGGCGACCGACAAGGAAGGAGCCGTCCCGTCGGGTTACCTGCGCAAACACCTGTGTATGGTCCTCTTTCCCTTCGTTATACACGTAGATGGATGCCTCCGGCCCGGCAAAGCCGATGTCTATGTTGCCGGACAGCACCGCCGCCATGACCGCATCGGCGCCTTGGCCGTTGGACAGCTCCACCTCCAGCCCTTCTTCGGCAAAAAAGCCCTTGGCCATCGCCACGTACTGGGGTGCGTAGAAGATGGAGTGCGTTACCTCGCACAGACGCACCTTCTGCAGGCCTTCCTCCCCGGCACAGCCGACCAGAGGCAGGCACAGCAGTACCGCCGCACACACGAGCGCCAGCGTTCGCCGTTGTATGGTTTTCATAGCTTCTCCCTTTCTCACTAACGGGTGACCAGTCGCTGGAGCAAGGCAACAGCCGCATACAGCAGCACCGCCACCAGCGCCAGGATGATCACACTGGACATGACCAAGTCCATCTGAAAGACCTGGCCGCCGTACACGATGAGGTATCCCAGACCGGCGCGAGATACCAGAAACTCCCCGGCGATCACCCCCACCAGCGACAGCCCGATGTTGACCTTCAGGGAGTCGAACAGGGTGGGGATATTACAAGGGAACACCACCTTGCGGAAGATCTGCCCCTGGGTGGCGCCAAAGGTGCGGGCCATGCGGATGGCGCCCGGGTCGGTATCCCGGAAGCCGGACAGCATCTCCAGCACGGTGACCACCAGAGAAATGGCCAGCGCCATGAAAATAATGGCGCCGGTGCCGGCACCGGCCAATATGATGATGACCGGCCCCAACGCAATCTTCGGCAGGCTGTTAAGCACCACCAGATATGGCTCGCTGATCCGGGCCACAAAGGGACTCCACCAGAGGAGGATCGCCAGCAATACGCCTGCCGCCGCGCCCAGCAGAAAGCCTGCCAACGTTTCCCCCACCGTGACCCCGGCGTGGTATAAGAGGTCGTTCTGCGCCATATCCCGATAGGTTTCCAGTATACGGGTGGGCTGGCTGAACACAAAGCTGTCAATAAGCCCCAGCCGTGCCGCCCCCTCCCAAAACAGAAGAAAAGCCAGCAATACTCCCCAGCGCCACCATCGGATGCGCCGTTCGGTGCGTCTATTCTCCTTGAGATACTGCCGACGCTCCGCTGACAGGGTC
>SVPB01000063.1 GCA_015066065.1 Oscillospiraceae bacterium
CTGGCGGTGGAGATGGAGGCGGCCGCTTTGTATATGAATGCGGCTCGCTTAGGCAAGGAAGCCTTGGCCATCTGCACCGTATCTGACCATCTGCTCACTGGGGAGGCGACCACCGCCGAGGAACGGCAGACCTCCTTTACCCAGATGATGGAGCTGGCTCTTAGAACCGCTATCCAACTGTAAGGAGTGTGCTATGAAGCGGGTATTTTTGATCGTTTTGGACTCCTGCGGCATCGGTGCCATGCCGGATGCCGCCGCCTTTGGCGATGGGGCGTGCCATACCCTGCGGCGCATTGCCGGATCATCCGCCTTTTCGGCAGCGACCTTGCAGCGTCTGGGGCTGGGCAACATTGACGGCGTTGATGTCGTGCCGGCGACCGCACACCCTATGGCGGCGGTGGCGCGCATGACCGAGCGCTCTGCCGGTAAGGATACCACCATTGGTCATTGGGAGATCGCCGGGGTGGTATCCACCACCCCCTTGCCCACCTACCCGGAAGGATTCCCGGCAGAGGTGCTGGAAGCGTTTTCAGCCGCCACCGGCCGTGGAGTTCTGTGTAACCGCCCCTATTCCGGCACACAGGTCATCCGGGATTACGGCGAGGAGCACGTCCGCACCGGCGACCTGATTGTATACACCTCCGCAGACAGCGTGTTTCAGGTGGCGGCCCACGAGGACGTGATACCGGTGGAAACCTTGTACGACTACTGCCGTATAGCGCGCCAGCTCCTGCAGGGCGTACACGGGGTCGGCCGGGTCATTGCCCGTCCTTTTACGGGGACGGCACCGGACTATACCCGTACAGCTAACCGTCGGGATTTCTCTCTGGAGCCACCGGCCGAGACCCTGCTGGATGCTTTGACAGCCGCTGGCCGATCGGTGCTGGCGGTGGGTAAGATCAGCGATATTTTTGCCGGCCGTGGTATCACCGAACGTATCCCCACCCATTCCAATGAAGAAGGGATGGCGGCGGCACTGGCTCTGCAAAGCCGGGAGTTTGAGGGCTTAGCCTTCATTAATTTGGTAGATTTTGATATGCTGTACGGCCATCGGCAGGATGTAGATGGCTATGCCGCCGCATTGACCGCCTTTGACGGCTGGCTGCCCACCTTCTTGGATGGCATGGGGCCGGAGGACGTTCTGATGATCACCGCCGACCATGGCTGTGATCCCGGTGACAGCCATACCGACCACACCCGGGAATACACCCCGTGGCTGGTGTATGGACCTTCGGTGCGCCCGGTCAATCTGGGCACCCGTCCCACCTTTGCGGATATTGCCGCTACGGTGGCCGGGTACTTGGGGGTGGCTTACGCCGGTGCCGGGGAAGATCTGACAGATAGGATGATGTCCGTATGACAGAAAAAGAGCTTTGTAAGCAGGCGCTGAGCGCCATGGAGCGAGCGTATGCTCCCTATTCCGGGTATACGGTGGGGGCGGCGCTGCTGACTGCCGATGGCCGTGTGTTCACCGGCTGTAATATAGAGAACGCCTCCTACACGCCCACCGTATGTGCGGAACGCACCGCCGTATTTAAGGCGGTCAGCGAAGGGGTACGGGAGTTTACCATGCTGGCGGTGGCCGGAGGTAAAGACGGTGCCGTATCCGGCGCCTTTCCTCCCTGCGGCGTCTGCCGGCAGGTGTTGACGGAGTTTTGCTCGCCGGATTTTCCCGTATTGCTGGTGACCGGGGAGGATACCTTTGAACGGTATACCTTAAGCGAGTTGCTTCCCTTGGCGTTCAAGCTGTAAGGAGGTCTGGGTAATGCAAATGTACGATCTGATACGTAAGAAAAGAGACGGTGGCGAACTGACCGATCAGGAGATCCGTGGGTTTATCACGGCCTACACCGCTGGGCAGGTGCCGGATTATCAGGTGGCGGCATTGCTCATGGCGATCTATTTCCGTGGCATGACCCGGGCGGAAACGGTGACCCTCACCGATGCCATGGCGCATTCCGGGGACACGTTGGATCTGTCTGCGTTTGGCACCTTTTCGGTGGATAAGCATTCCACCGGTGGGGTAGGGGACAAGACTACCCTTATCGTGGCTCCTCTGGTGGCTTCGCTGGGTGGCAAGGTAGCCAAGATGTCCGGTCGGGGTCTGGGCCATACCGGCGGCACGGTGGATAAGCTGGAATCCATCCCCGGTTACCGCACCGACCTATCCCGGGAGGCATTTCTTCACCAGGTAGAGGAGACCGGGGTGGCGGTTATCGGGCAGACCGGCAATCTGACCCCGGCAGATAAGCTGCTGTACGCCCTGCGGGATGTTACCGCCACGGTGGACAGCATCCCCCTTATCACCTCCAGCATTATGAGCAAAAAGCTGGCCGCCGGTTCCCACAATATTGTGTTGGATGTGAAGGTAGGCTCCGGCGCTTTTATGAAAACGCCCCAGCAGGCGGAGGAGCTGGCCCGGGAGATGGTGCGTATCGGTAAGGATTGCGGCCGCCGGGTAGCGGCTCTTTTGACCGATATGGACGTTCCTTTGGGGCGTGCTGTAGGCAATGCCCTGGAGGTGCAGGAGGCGGTGCAGGTGCTGCGTGGCGATAGCCACGGTGATCTGCGAGAGGTGTCTCTGGCGCTGGCGGCCGAAATGGCGGCGTTGGTGCATGGCTGGGATCCCCGTGAGGCTCGTTCCCGGGCAGAACAAGCGCTGGATAGCGGTGCCGCCTTGGCGTGTATGCGCCAATGGGTAGCGGCGCAGGGCGGTGATCCCCGGTGTATCGACGATCCGGCTCAGCTCCCCACCGCTGTCTATAGCCGGGAGGTGGTCGCTCCTACCGATGGATACATCACAGCGATGGATGCTGAGCGCATCGGCCATGCGGCGGTGCTGTTAGGCGCCGGCCGCATGCAGAAAGGGGACACCATCGCCCCCGGTGCCGGCCTGTACCTGCACCGCAAGACCGGCGAAGCGGTTCGGGCCGGGGAACGTCTGTGCACCTTGTACGCTGACGAGCAAGCACGTTTTTCCGCCGCCGCCGAGGCGTATCTGGATGCCATTACCCTGTCCTCCTCGGCTTCCGGATCCCGTTCCCTCATTTACGCAACCATTCGCTGATTGAAAGGCTCTCTGCTGTGGCAGAGAGCCTTTTTTTCGCAATGAAAAGATGATGTTTTCAATGGCTTGGTATGCGTCTGTTTTCTTTTAGGTATAGTAATGCCCCTTGATGTGCTTGTTTTACATCAGGGGGCGTTTTAGCTATTGTCTGTTTTTGCCGGTTCTGTTTATTGTCAGGGCATTTTTCTATGCGTTACTCGTAGTTCTCGCCGTCCGCAATGGGATAGATTTGTATTTCTTCAAATACGTAGTTAAGTGTATGCAGGTGGATAACGAGGATATCCTCCTCCAGATTGTCCCACTCGCTTCTGATGGCAGTTGAGCACATCCACTACCGTGAGGGCAAGGTTATTGGGGAACAGATACATCACCATGGATAGCGTACCACGATTAGTAGCGAAAATCACCTCTTTTGTATCGAAAAAACGCTTGTTTATAGCGATAAATTATGTAATGATTAAGAAAACTGTTTGGAGTTAGCAGTGTGTCTCAGCAAAGGCGAACCCAAATCAATGGTCGTTCGACCTCGTGGGCATCTGCGTGTGAAGGGAAAGGATAGAACAGCGATGATAACGATAGAAGAAAAAAGAGCGCTGTATTTGGGCGCTTACGAAAAGAACAAGGTGGAAGTGGATTGCGTCATTGATGAAGGGATTGAAAAACACCGTAAAGGTTATTGTAAGCTTCGACTTTTTGATAAGATGGGTAATCCTATTGCCAACAGATCGGTGACAATACGGCAGAAAACCCATGATTTTAAATATGGCGCCAATATATTTATGCTGGATGAGTTTGAGGATGAACAGGATAATGCAGCGTATCGTACATTCTTCAAGGAGCATTTCAATCTGGCAACCGTTCCTTTTTACTGGGATGCATTGGAACCCGTGGAAGGCAAACCCCGGTACGATAAAAACAGCGAAAAGATATACCGCAGACCGGCGCCCGACCTTTGCGTTGCGTATTGCGAGGAAAACGGCCTATTGCCCAAACTGCATTGTTTGGTATATGATAAGTTTATCCCCGCGTGGCTTGCCGGATTGCCCTTGGATGAGGTTAAGAAAAAATACGAAGAGCGTTTTCGGCAGATTGCGGAGCGTTATGCGGGCAGAATGTATGAGTTTGAGGTGATCAATGAGCTTCTTTATGAATGTTACTGGGATGTCAAAACGCCCTTGAGCGAAATGCGGGATATCATTGAATGGTCTTTTGCTACAGCGAGAAAATATTTACCGAATGAAGTGCTGGTTATCAATGAAGGCACGCCCGTTTCTGGAATTGGCGTGAGCGATTACCGCCATCCGTATTTTATGATGATTGAAAACGCTCTGCAAAAGGGTGTTGCGATCAATAAGATCGGTCTTCAAAATCATATGTTCACGGGCGTTTCTTCTAAGACGGAAGAAGCGTATGAGTATGCGGTAAGACATTTTGATACCCAGATGTGCGATCCGGCAAGCATTCGTAAAGGCCTGGATGTGTTATCGGAATTCGGGCTGCCCCTGGAGATTACAGAGGTTACCATCCCCACCCTTGGCGACACAGAGGAGGACGAGCAGCTGCAGGCGGATATGTTAAAGCTGTGGTATTCTCTGTGGTTTTCACATCCTGCGGTGGAAAGTGTTGTGTATTGGAACACGGTTGACGGTTATGCATACGTGAATGAAACGTGGAATGAGAATAACTGTCGTGGCGGTCTCTTACACAAGGATTTAACCCCCAAAAAGTCGGCAAATATGTTGAAAAAACTGTTTCATGAGGTGTGGCATACCGATTTAGAACTGACCACCGACAAAGACGGCTGCGTGGAGTTTTGCGGCTTTTACGGAGACTACGCTCTCTCCACAGATTGCGGAGCTGCGGTGTTTGGTGTGCATAAATTCCAAAATAATGACTACGATCTGGAACTATCACTATGAAACCGGTAGCCGCCGGAAGAGCCGGCGTCTCGCCCCCTGATCGACACCACTATCCGTTAAGCGTACCCCCTTCGTCGGCAAGACGGAGGGGGTATTTTTCGCCTTTTTTCGACAGCGCATTCGGTTTGAAAACTAAAAAATGCCAGAAAATGGTAAATTAGCCCTTGCAAGAAATGGTAAATTATGGTAATATTCATCCGTACCCATCAATTTGCAAGGAGAGAACGGATAATGGAAAGAAAAATCAATGTCTTATTAGCGGATAACAGCAAGCATTTTGCCATACCCTGTGCCAATGTGATGAAATCCCACGGTCTGGACGTGGTCACCACTCCTAAGGATGGTAAAGCGGTGCTGGAGGCCATGCAGCAACACCGTCCGGATGTGATCATTATGGATTTCTTCTTACCCCGTATGGATGCGCTGGGAGTGCTGCGCCATCTGCAGCAGGAGGAGGGCGTTCCCCGGCCGTTGGTGATGATTATGTCCGGATTTGACAACCCGGCTCTGGAACGGGAGGTCATGTCCGCTGGGGCAGACTATTATTTTCTTAAGCCCTTCGACGCCCACGAGATGTCCCAGCGGATCATCACCCTGTGCAGCGATGCACCGGCCCCATTGCCGGTGGCTGGCTCTCGGGAAACGAGCGAACGACGGGATAACTCGCTGGAGGTAAAGGTAACTTCCATCATTCACCAGGTGGGGGTGCCGGCGCACATCAAGGGCTATCAGTATCTCCGGGATGCGATTCTCATGGCCATTGAGGATGAGAATATCATCAATGCCGTTACCAAGCGGTTGTATCCCTCGGTGGCTAAGAAGCACGGCACCACCTCCTCCCGGGTGGAGCGTGCCATTCGCCATGCGATTGAAGTGGCGTGGGATCGGGGCGACGTGGATACCCTCAACGGCTATTTTGGCTACACCGTGCATACCGGTCGTGGTAAGCCCACCAACTCCGAGTTTATCGCCATGATTGCTGACCGTTTTCGACTGGAGCTAAAGATCTCGTGAATGGTCTGACGGCCGATGATGTGACTGATAAGAAGCGGTGTTCACCAGACGGCAGGCGTTATTTAGCGCCTGCTGTTTTATTTTACTATTAAAATACTGCAAATTTATTGATTAACAAGATTGACAGAGTTTTGGCAAGGGGGTAAAATATTAGGTGAGAAAGTATAGGCGCAAGGTGGTAAGGATGCAATGAAAGAGGGAAAAATCATCGTCATCAGCCGGGAGTATGGCAGCGGCGGCAGTCTTGTGGGCCGCAAACTGGCGGAAGCGCTGGGTATTCCGTATTATGACAAGAATTTTTTGGACAAGGCGGTGAAGGACAGCGGTCTTTCCTCCGATTTTGTGGAGGAAGAGGAGCAGAAGTTCATCAATAGCCTGCTGTTCAGTCTTGCTACCGGTGGCTATCGCCACAACAGCGATAAGGCGATGGCCGATCAGGTGTATATTGCGGAGTCCAATGCCATTCGGGAGCTGGCCCAGCAGGGATCCTGCGTCATCGTGGGACGCTGTGCGGACTATGTGCTCAAGGACGAGTTTGACGTGTTCAGCGTATTTGTCAGCGGCGATATCAAGCAGCGCGTTCGCTGGGCGGTGGAAGTGTGCGGTATCGACGAGCGCCGTGCCGATCAGGTGGTGCGCAAGAAAGACCGTTCCCGTGCTCGCCATTACGAGTACTATACCGACCGTACCTGGGGTGCTCCCGGCAACTATCACTTGACGGTCAACAGCAGCCGCCTGGGACACGATGGCTGTGCCGAAGTGATCCGGCAGGCGCTGGAACTTGAGTGATAGGGGGAACGGAATATGGCGAACAATAACCGGCATTCCCACGGCGGTGCACCACGGGAGTTTTTCACCTTAGGTGAACACGAGGTAGGGGGTAAGCACTACCGCTTCCGCTATGACGGTCGTGTCTACCGTATTCTGGAGCGTCTGGTGGTCACTGCGGTGGAGCAGCCGGAAACCGAACCAGAAGAAACGTTGGTGCTGGAGGAGGCGGACAGCCGCAAGGCCTACGACGCCTGGAATCACATCAAGCGCCCCGAGCGATTCGGTCTGTAAGACCATAAGAGAACAGCCCAAAGGACTGCACCTCGGTGCAGTCCTTTTTCACGGAGGGATGGTATGTTACGCAATATCCGCTGGCAACGTTGTTTGATCGCTCTTTTGGGCAGCGGCATACTGGCCTTTGGATTGTATCACGTCCATGCGCTGGCAGACGTGACCGAGGGCGGTGTGCTGGGCCTGACCCTGTTGCTGGAATTCTGGCCGGGGATCTCGCCGGCAGTATCCGGACTGGTGCTCAACGGGCTATGCTTTTTGCTGGGTTACCGGGTGCTGGGACGAGAGTTTGCTATATACACAGCCGTGTCTGCCGGTGGCTTCAGTTTGTTTTATGCCGTCTGTGAGCAGTTTCCCCCCTTGTGGCCGGGTCTGTACGCGTACCCCTTGGCGGCTGCTCTTCTGGGGGCGGTGTTTGTGGGCGTGGGTGTAGGACTGTGCGTGGCCATTGGCGGCGCTCCCAGCGGTGACGACGCACTGGCCATGGCCCTTTCCCGGATGACCCGTTTGCCCATTCAATGGGTGTACCTGCTGACCGACTTAACGGTGCTGGGATTATCGGCGGTATATCTTCCTTGGAACCGCCTGGGATGGTCGCTGCTCACGGTGGTGTTATCCGGCCAGATCATCGGCTTTTTACAGCGCATACTCCCCTGCAAAAATACCGAAAAGCCTTGAAATGACCCGCCGATTGTGCTATAGTGTACCGTGAGGTGATGTGGATGAAACTGCAGTATCTGGGAACCGCCGCCGCCGAAGGCGTGCCGGCTCTCTTTTGCACTTGTGATAACTGCCGCCGTTCCCGTGAGGCCGGTGGCCGTCATATTCGCACACGGAGTCAGGCGATCATCGACGACCGTCTGCTCATTGATTTTCCGGCGGACACCTATATGCATTATTTGACCTATCACTTCCCCTTGCCTACCATCAAGGATTGCTTGGTGACCCATGCCCACAGCGATCATCTGTATCCTGCGGAGATCCATATGCGGGAAAAATGGTTCGCCTCTTTGCCGGCGGATACACCGCCCCTGACCTTCCACGGCGATGTAGCGGTGTGTGACGCCATCAACCGCATCAAAGCGGAGGTGGGCATGCAGGACGATCGGGTGGTTGCCCGGCAGATTCCGTTGTTTACCCCTTTTGAGGTGGATGGATACACGGTGACCGCCCTGCGTGCCACCCACGACCCTCAATCCTCTCCGGTAGTGTACCTTATCAGCAATGGGGACAAAACGCTGTTTTATTCCAACGATACGGGGGAATATCCTGCCGAGAGCATGGCATACTTAGAGAATCTGCCCCGTCCGTTGGATCTCATTTCCCTTGACTGCACGTCGGCATGCAGCCACTCCACCTATCCCAATCATTTTTCACTGGAACGGTGCGAAACGGTGCGGCAGCAGCTGTTGGATTGCGGTGCCGCCGATGCTCATACGCAGTTCGTGCTCAATCACTTTTCTCACGATGGTGAGGGCGTGGTTTACGATGATTTTGTGCCGGTTGCGGCCGCCAAGGGTTTCCAAGTGGCCTATGACGGCATGGTGATCGCTGTATAAAGGAAGTTGTTAATTTGAAACGGATGTCCATGCGCCGTCTACGGGGCAACCTGCTGCTGCTTTTGACGGCGTTTATCTGGGGCGTGGCCTTCGTGGCGCAGAAAAGCGGTAGTGAGGATCTGGGGGCTTTTTCGGTTATCGGCATACGCTCCCTTATCGGTGCGGCCGGTCTGCTGGCGGCGTTGCCGCTGCTGGATCGGATGGGACTTGCTCACAAGCCGGCTACTTCGCAGGAACGCAAAGGCTTGCTGACCGGCGGCGTATTGTGCGGCTTTGCCATGTTCTTCGCCACTAATCTGCAGCAGTTTGCCATCAAGGACGTGTCCGAGGGTAAGGCCGCTTTCGTTACGGCGCTGTATATCGTGCTGGTGCCTGTTCTGGGGCTGTTCCTGCACCGCCGTGCGACCCTGTTCAACTGGTTAGGCGTTGCCTTGGCAGCGGTGGGTCTCTACCTGCTGTGCGCCATGGGGGAGACCGGCGTAGGCGTGAGTGACCTGCTGTTATTGTTGT
>SVPB01000064.1 GCA_015066065.1 Oscillospiraceae bacterium
CCAGAGAAGCAGGGTCAGCGGAAGGATCGTTAGACAGCTCATCCGCAGGGATGTAGCCGGTCTGCTTGCGGCCGATGACTTCGACCTGGACCTCGTTGGGCGCGATAGCCACGACCAACCCACGGACTTTATCATCAGTGGCGTTCTGCAGAGTTGCGTCGACAGCGGCGGCAAACTCTTCAGAGCTCATCTCCTCATAGTTTTCGGGTGCGGTGGTCTGGACTTCGGTGTTGTTGACGATTTCGGACATAGTGCAATGTACCTCCTTTATAATATCGGCTGGCGTGGAAGCACCGGCGGTGATACCGACGGCATCCCCGGGAGCAAAGGCGGTGGGATCCAGCTGGGCGGCCGTTTCTACCAGATGAGTGGTACAGTACGGTGCACAGACATCCCGCAGCTTTGCCGTGTTGGAGCTTTCACGTCCTCCGACAATAACCATGTGTTGGCACTGCTGGGCCAGGCGGATAGCTTCCTCCTGCCTTTTTGCAGTAGCATTACATATTGTATCAAAGATTTGGAGATTTGTACAGAGTTTTTTTGCGATATTTGAACATTTTTTCCAAATCAAGGTATTAAAAGTGGTTTGCGCCACCATGATGCAAGGGGAATCCGGGGAGAAATTGTCGCTTGTCAGATAGTTTTGCAGTTCTTGCTCGTTATGAAAGACGTAACTGGTGCCGGCACAATGCCCTCGGATGCCGATGACCTCCGGGTGATCGGGGTTCCCGGCGATGAGAACGGTATCGCCTGCCGCCGAGCGTTCCGCCACGATCCGGTGGATCTTGGCCACAAAGGGACAGGTGGCGTCACAGCACCGGATGCCATGGGCGGTAATAGCGTCCTGCACGCTCTGAGGCACCCCGTGAGAACGGATGACCAGCACCGCCCCTTCCGGTGTATCGGTGGGATCCTCCACAATGCGCACCCCTCGGGCGGCCAGCTCCTCCACCACCTGTGGGTTGTGGATGATGGGGCCCAAGGTGCATACCGCTTCCCCGTCGTCCAGCAGCTGCCGAACCCGGTTGACCGCATTATTGACGCCAAAGCAAAAGCCGGCGGTTTTTGCCAGATGAACGGGCATGGGCGTTAACTCCTTTGTCTGTATTACAGTCGCTCAAGGACGATGGCTTTCATGCGTGCCACCGCCTGCTCCAGGGTGTCCTCGCTGGTGTCCACCAGCACGGCATCCGCCGCCCGACGCAGGGGGGAGGCGGCTCGGTGGGTGTCATCGTAATCCCGCTTGACCATATCCGCCAGCACCTCGTCGTAGGTCACGGCGGTACCCTTTTCCAGCAGCTCCTTGTGGCGGCGCCGGGCACGGGCTTCGGGAGAAGCGGTCAGGAAGATCTTGATACGGGCATCCGGCAGGATGGTGGTGCCAATATCCCGGCCGTCCATCACCACCGACCGGGTGGCGGCCATGCCGCGCTGGACATCCAGCAGGAAGGCACGCACCTCGGGGATGGCGGATACAGCGGAAGCCGCCATGGACACCTCCGGCGTACGGATAGAGCCGCTTACGTCCTTCCCGTTGACAAACACGTGCTGTTCTCCCTCCACGTAGTCAATGGCCACGGTCAGGTCTTGCAGGGCATCAATGACCCCTTCGGTGTCCGCTGTCTCCAGTCCCAGTCCCAGCACGTGGTATCCAATGGCACGGTACAGGGCGCCGGTATCGACGTAGATAAACTCCAGCTCCTTGGCCAAGATCCGGGCGATGGTGCTTTTACCGGCACCGGCAGGGCCGTCGATGGCGATGGCACAAGACATTATCATACACATCCTTCATGTCAATATTCATCAATATGGTCACCGGCGGCCATGCCGGTGGAGAAAGCGATCTGCAGGTTAAATCCGCCGGTGTAGGCATCCACGTCCAGCACCTCGCCGGCAAACCGAAGTCCCGGCAGGATCCGGGAGGCCATGGTACGGGCATTGACCTCCCGTACGCTGACCCCACCGGCGGTAACGATGGCCTCCGTCATGGGACGGAACCCGTTGATGGCCACCGGCATATGCTTAAGGGTGGTACCCAGACGGTGTCGTTCCTCCCGAGTGAGGGCGTTGCATTTTTTACCCTCGGGGATGTCACAGAGCCGCAGGATCACCGGGATAAGCAGACGGGGAAGCAGCTTCCCCAAGGCGTTGCCCAGGTCCATATTCTGTCGCTCGGTCATGTCCCGTACGATGCGCGCATCCAGCTGTTCCGGCGTTAAGGCAGGCTTCCAATCCAGATGCAGGGTGTAGCGGCCCGGCTCCATATCCTCCATGTGAGCGCTGGCGCTGAGCACCATAGGGCCACTGACACCAAAGTGGGTGAACAGCATCTCCCCCCTGTCGCTGTAGATCACCTTGCCGGTACGGTTATCGGTGACGGTGAATCCGCAGTTCTTGGGGGCCAGCCCCTGCATATCCAGACAGAAAAGATCGGGGCTTTCCAGCGCCACCAGAGAGGGGCGTACAGGGATCACCGTATGCCCGGCCTGCCGGGCCAGCTCGTACCCGTCACCGGTGGAACCGGTACCCGGGTAGGAACAGCCGCCGGTGGCCACCACCACCCGGTCAGCATGCAGGGTGACGCCGTCCTCGGTGACGGCACCGGCACATATGCCGTCCTCTATGAGCAGGGAGACAGCGCGTCCCTGCCGGAAGCGAGCGCCCCCCTCCTGAGCGTAGCGGACAAGCCCGTCCACCACGTCCACCGCCTTGTCGGATACCGGGAACACCCGGTTACCCCGTTCGGTCTTGAGGGGCACGCCTTGTTCCTCCAGAAGTGCCATGGTATCCTGGGGGGTAAAAGCCGAGAGGGCGCTGTACAGGAAGCGTCCGTTATGACGCACGTTGCGGATAAACTCCTCCACCGTGCAGTTGTTGGTCAGGTTACACCGCCCTTTGCCGGTGATCATCACCTTACGGGCAGGTCGGGGATTGCGCTCCAGCACGGTGACCTCTTGCCCCCGCCGGGCAGCCGCCCCGGCGGCGATACAGCCGGCCGCCCCGGCGCCGATAATCAGTACCTTCATCGTCCGTCATCCACCGTTTCGTACACACCGTAGGTTTTCCACAGATGCTCCAGCTCCTCCAGCTTGTGGCAGTTGCGATCCATGGTCTTAAGCGAGATGGCTACGATCAGCGCATTGATGACGCTCAGCGGAGCCACCAGAGAATCCACCAGAGAGGCCATGTCGCTGTGTGCCAGCAACAGCGAAGAAGCGTAGGGGGCGATGGGAGAGAGGATGGAATCGGTAATAGCCACCACCGGCACGTTCTTGGAATGGGCGTAGTGCAGGGTCTTAGCCGCCTTGCTGGAATAACGGGGGAAGCTGATGCCGATGACCGCATCCTGCTGATCGATATCCAGCATTTCTTCAAAGATCTCGCTCTGGCTGGCGGCGGTGATGAGATGGGCACTGCCGCCCAGCAGCATCTGCAGGTAGTGGGTCAGGAAGGAGGCCAGCGCCTTGCAGCTGCCGGCGCCGAACACGTACACGTGCCGTGCCTTGACCACCGCGTCCACGGCGTTGTCAAAGGCTTTCTGGTCCATCTCCTCCAGGGTCATGCGGATGTTGTTGATATCGCCGGTGGCCACGTCCCGAAGCACCTGACCGTCGGTCATCCGTGCCCGGGTGACCTCCATACGCTGTACGATGGTCAGCTTGGAACGGATCAGCTCCTGCATGGCCTTCTGCAGCTGAGGGTATCCCTCAAAGCCCAGTTGGGCGGCAAACCGCACCACGGTGGACTCGCTTACCCCCACCTTGTCGCCCAGTCGGGCGGCGGTCATGAAGGCGGCCTCATCGTAGTGCTCGGTGATATAGGCGGCGATCCGCCGTTGTCCTTTGGAAAAGCCGCCTTCGTGGGCGGCAATGAGTGCGGAAAGACTGCTTTTCATCGGGATCCCTCCCTGCATTTTGTGCTCCTATTGTACTCCAAGCCAGCGTAAAATGCAAGTTGAAAATCCAATCTTGCAAAATCACAGGTGAAACAGCCGGCGCAGGGGGTATCGCCACCGGCACATATACTTGGTAATGATACCGGTCAGCGCCCGGTCGTACAGCAGGAACACCCCGTTGCCGGCCAGCAGGAACACCCACGGCAGGGACACCCCGGCGATGGTGAAGCTGTCGGCAGGCAGCCCCACAAAGGTGAGCATGACCCAGTACGCCCCCACCATGGCGGCGTTAAACACCAGGAGCTTGACCCCCCATTCGGCCAGCCGTGGCCAGCGGCGTTCCTCCAGAAACGCCTTGAGCACCGTATAATAGCCGAAGAAGGCCAGATACAGCCCCTTGCCCTCCGGGCTGGGAACCACCAGCAGGGCCAGCAGGGAGACCGCCACGTACTGTAAGAGGGCGGCCTTTTTGCCCAGCTCCACCACCACCGGGATGCCGGTCAGGGCCGCCAGCGCCGCCAGCGCAATAGTGGCGGTGGGGAATACGGTCAGCAGCAGGATCACCACTGCCAGGGCGGTGGTGATCCCCATAAACGCCACCCGGGCGCTACTGTTTTTCATGGTGTCATCGTCCTTTCGTGGCAAAAAAGCCGCCCAGCGGCGGCTTTTTTAGCAGAGCATTAGCAACAGCTGATCAGATCGCCGCCCATGCATTCGCAACAGCAGTCGGCGCACAGCAGGGAGTTACACACGTCGCAGGCGTCGCAGCCGCCGGTGGTACCGACGGTGCGGTAGCCGCCGGTCTGGCGGCCAAAGGAGACCTGATTAAAGGCCTGCCGGTATTCCATATTATCCGGAGCCATGCGGCAGGCGGTCTCAAAGTATCGATGGGCCTCATCCAGCCATCCCTTGCGGTAGAGAACACTTCCCTTGAGGAAGTGCCACTCGGCATCGCGGGAGTGGGAGGGGGTACCGTCCAGCAGCATCTCGGCCTCAGCGATACGGTTCTGGCTGATCATCCGGCGGATATCGGTATACCGGGAGGAGCCGCCGGTGCTGCCGCCGGTGCGCCCCGTACCGGCGCTGCCGCCGGATCCGGCCTTGCGCATCCGTACGATGGCATCATAGGCTTCGTTGATCTCCTGCATTTTTTCCTCTGCCAAGTCAGACAGAGGGTTGTTGGTGTAATTGTCGGGGTGGTATTTACGCGCCAGGTTGCGGTAGGCGGTCTTGACCTCCTCGTCGGTGGCGGAGGGCTGTATTCCCAGCACCTCGTACGGATCTCGGCTCATGATGTGGCATCCTTTCCGGCGATAACCTGCCGCTGGGCGGCGGGCATGCCCTCTTCCATGATATTACGCAGTATGCCGTCAAAACGGCGCACTTCCAGTAGATTATAGGCGGCGATACATTCCGCCAGACTGCTGTTGAGGTTGTAGAGGGCGGCGTTTTCGTCCTCGTCCTTGCGCAGGAGGAAGGGATTATACCGTCCCCGTCGGGCGTCCTCCTGCCGGTCATCCACCGCATCCATGAGGTAGACCCAGCGCCCCAGACAGTATCCCAGACGCTCCAGCACCAGGCGTTGCCGGTCGTCGCCGGCCATATCCCCGGCCATCCATTGCAGCAGCAGGGCAAACGGCTCAGCCGCCCGGTCGAGAGAGGGGGTGCGTGCCTGTTCCACCGCCTGCTGGGCCTGCATCATGGCGGCAATATGCTGATCCGCCTGTGGCTGCCGCTTGGCGGCCCGGCGGCGGTCAAAGGCCGCCATGGGATAGAGCAGAACAGCGCCCAGCCGCTTAAAGAAGCCCTCGTCCGCCAAGGTATCCCGGAGCTTATAGTAGGTCAGCAGGACGGTCAGATCCGCCGCCCGGTCGGTAGGGCCGGTGCGCTGACACCGCAGACACCGCTTGGTGGGGTTGAAGCTGCACCGGCCGGGGCAAAAGTCCGGCCCCTGCTCCTCCAGTGCAGTCTGCAGCAGTGCCAGGAAGGTCAGGTCGTAGCTCAGCCCCATCCGGGCAAACAGCCCGTAGCGCTTGCCCAGCCGTTTGCACAGGGTGCAGTAGATGCCCCGGTACTGCTCGTATTCTCCCATCCGTATGGTGGGTTTGTGTAGTCGCACGTAGCCAAACATACATAGTCACCCTGTACTATTATAGCGAAAAAAGACGGCAGGGTATGAAGAAACTGTAAATATTATTCCAGCATTCGCTTGAGATACTGCCCGGTGTAGGATGCCGGACAGGCGGCGACCTCCTCTGGGGTGCCGGCCACCACCAGGGTGCCGCCCTTGTCGCCCCCTTCGGGACCAAGATCGATAATGTGGTCCGCCACCTTGATGACGTCCAGGTTGTGCTCGATGATGATGACCGTGTTACCGCCGTCGGCAAACCGCTGCAGTACGTTGATGAGCCGTTGTACGTCGGCGGCGTGCAGGCCGGTGGTAGGCTCGTCCAGAATATACACCGTGCGTCCGGTGGCACGACGGGCCAGCTCGGTGGCCAGCTTGACCCGTTGGGCTTCACCGCCGGAGAGGGTGGTGGCAGGCTGACCTACCTTGACGTAGCCCAGTCCCACATCCATGAGGGTCTGCAGCTTGTGGGCGATCTTGGGGATCGCCGCAAAGAAGTCCAGCGCCTCCTCCACCGTCATGTCCAGCACGTCTGCGATGGACTTACCCTTGTAGCGCACCTCCAGCGTTTCCCGGTTGTACCGTTTGCCGGCGCACACCTCGCAGGGGACAAAGATGTCCGGCAGGAAGTTCATTTCGATCTTGAGAATACCGTCGCCCTGGCAGGCTTCACAGCGGCCGCCCTTCACGTTGAAGGAGAACCGGCCGGGACCGTAACCACGCACCTTGGCATCGGCGGTAGCGGCGTACAGCTCCCGGATATCGTTGAACACCCCGGTGTAGGTGGCCGGGTTGGAACGGGGACTGCGGCCGATGGGGGACTGGTCGATGTCGATGACCTTGTCCAGGTGCTCCATCCCTTCGAGAGCATCGTGTTGGCCGGGACGGGTCTGCGCCCGGTTGAGATCCCGGGCCAGACGGCGGTATAGGATGGCGTTGACCAGAGAGGACTTGCCCGATCCGGACACGCCGGTGACACAGTTGAACGCTCCCAGCTTAAAGGATACGTCAATGTGCTTAAGGTTGTTCTCTGCCGCCCCCCGGACGGTGAGGGTATGGCCGTTGCCCGGGCGGCGCTGTGCCGGCAACGGGATCTTGCGTTGACCGGACAGGTACTGGCCGGTGAGGGATTCCTCGCAGGTGAGGATGCCCTCTACCGGGCCGGAATAGATGATGTGTCCGCCGTGAATGCCTGCCCCCGGCCCCACGTCCACGATCCAGTCGGCGGCACGCATGGTATCCTCGTCGTGTTCCACCACGATGAGGGTGTTGCCCAGATCTCGCAGGCGGCGCAGGGTGTCCAACAGCCGGTCATTGTCCCGTTGGTGCAGGCCGATGCTTGGCTCGTCCAGCACGTACAGCACCCCCATCAGATAGGAACCGATCTGGGTGGCCAGCCGGATGCGCTGGCTTTCACCGCCGGAAAGGGTGGCGGCGCCTCGCCCCAGGGTCAGATAAGACAGCCCCACGCTGTGGAGGAACCCCAGCCGTTCCCGGATCTCCTTAAGGATCCGGTCACCGATCATATGCTCCCGTTCGGTCAGACAAAGCCCGTCCAGGAAAGCGATCAGCTCCTCCACCGTCAGGTCACACAGCTCCATGATGTTTCGTCCGCCCACCGTCACCGCCAGGCTTTCCGGCTTGAGCCGGCGGCCGTGGCAGGTGGGGCAATTGACCTGGCTCATATAGCCTTCCAGCTCGTTGCGCATGACTTCGCTGGTGGTTTCATTATACCGGCGCTGCAGGTTGTTGATGACCCCTTCGAAGGCGGTCAGATGGGTACCACTGCCATACTCCCGGGTATACTGCATCTGGATCTTCTGCCCGTCGGTGCCGTACAGCAGGGCATCCACCGCCTCCTTGGGCAGATCCTTGACCGGGGTATCCACCGAAAAGCCAAAATGGGCGGCAATACCGTCAAAGTACATCCGGGCGATGGTGCCGCCGTCCTTATAGCTCCAGCCGCTGACCGCAATCGCCCCCTGTCGCAGGGACAGGGACGGATCGGGGATGATCCGTTCCGGATCGATGGACATATGGATGCCCAGACCGGTGCATTGAGGGCAGGCGCCAAAGGGGTTGTTAAAGGAGAACATCCGGGGAGACAGCTCCTCCACGCTGGTACCGTGTTCTGGGCAGGCGTAGTTCCGGGAGAAGGTCAGCTCCTCTCCGCCGACCACGTCCACCGTCAGCAGTCCACCGGACAGATTGGTGGCGGTCTCCACCGAGTCGCTGAGCCGGCTGAGGATATCCGGCCGGATGACCAGCCGATCCACCACGATCTCGATGGTGTGCTTCTTATTTTTATCCAGAGTGATGCTTTCCGCCAGATTGTACAGACTGCCGTCGATACGGGCACGGGCGTAGCCGCTTTTACGGGCGGCTTCCAGCTCCTTGACGTACTGTCCCTTGCGGCCGCGCACCACCGGCGCCAGCAGCTGGATACGGGTACCCTCCGGCAGCAGCATCACCCGGTCGACGATCTCATCCACCGTCTGCTGTTTGATCTCCCGGCCACACACGGGGCAATGGGGGATACCGATACGCGCATATAAGAGACGCAGATAGTCATAGATCTCGGTGACGGTACCCACGGTGGAACGGGGGTTCTTGGAGGTGGTCTTTTGGTCGATGGAGATGGCCGGAGACAGCCCTTCGATATAGTCCACGTCCGGCTTTTCCATCTGCCCGAGAAACATCCGGGCGTAGGAGGACAGACTCTCCACGTACCGGCGCTGCCCCTCGGCGTAGATGGTGTCAAAGGCCAGCGAGGACTTACCCGACCCGGACAGACCGGTAAACACGATGAGCCGATCCCGGGGCAGTTCCACATCAATATTCTTCAGGTTATGGGCACGGGCGCCCTTGACGATGAGTTTTGTTTCTGCCACGCTTATTCTTCTCCTTGTAGTTCCTTAATACGGTCACGCAGGATGGCCGCGTGCTCAAACTGCAGCAGCTTGGA
>SVPB01000065.1 GCA_015066065.1 Oscillospiraceae bacterium
TCGCTGTATCTGCCACAGGCAGCGCTCGCAAACGGCTACCACCGACTTCGCTAAACGCTCAGTCGGTAAGACGCATGACGGCTAATGATGTCGTAAGCTCGGGCTAATAGAAATAGCCAAACAAAAAACGCCACCCGGATGGGTGGCGTGCGAAGCCATCCGTCATGCTTCCGTTTGCGGTGCCCGAAAGACGCATGACTCGCTATCGCTCGGCGTCTTTCGACCGCGGCACCAGCCTTATTGCTCGCTGTATCTGCCACAGGCAGCGCTCGCAAACGGCTACCACCGACTTCGCTAAACGCTCAGTCGGTAAGACGCATGACGGCTAATGATGTCGTAAGCTCGGGCTAATAGAAAAAGCCAAACAAAAACGCCACCCGGATGGGTGGCGTTTTTGTTTGGCTGCTCCTGTCAGGCTCGAACTGACGACATCATGATTAACAGTCATGCGCTCTACCGACTGAGCTAAGGAGCAATGTGTTTGGCTTATCATGTACAAGACACGATAAGCCATCACCGCATGGTGACCCGTAGCGGATTCGAACCGCTGTTGCCGGCGTGAGAGGCCGGAGTCTTAGGCCACTTGACCAACGGGCCGTATGGTACACCATCACGGACTCGAACCGTGGACACCCTGATTAAGAGTCAGGTGCTCTACCAACTGAGCTAATGGTGCATATCTTTGCGCAAACCGCTTGACTATAATACACTATGACTTTTCATTTGTCAAGAGAAAATTTCACATTTTTTCAAAATTCTCCTTTGTATTTTAATATTCTGTAAAAAGTCCGCATTTCTCTTGCGCCGCCCCTTTGTTTCTGTTACAATAGCATCAATAAAAGAGGAAAGGCGATGACCTATGGCACGGGAGATGCTGTTGGCCGGGGTGGACCCGGAAGAGCTGAAAAAGAGCGAGACGGCGGCGGCGCCCCGCACTTTTGGAGAACGGTGGCAGAACTATTGGTACCATCACAAATGGTCTACCATAGCCGGCATTTTTGTGCTGGCGGTGGTACTGCTGTTTACCGCACAGATGCTCAGCCGCAACGACCCGGATTACACCATTCTGGTTGCGACCGCCGATCACGACGTGTATACACTGGTCCCCTTAGAGAACATGCTGGAACGGTACGGAGACGATCTGGATGGGGATGGTGAGGTGGAGGTGCGGCTGGTGGCGTGCCATCTGGGTGCTTCCGAGTACACCACCGTCCAGGACCAGACCATGAACTTCCAGATCCTGCAGACCCATCTGGTGTCCGGCGATGTGATGCTGTTCGCCTTCGAAAAGGAATACTTTGGCTGGTTTATGGGGGAGATGTCCCAGAGTGGACAAGGCTTTTTGACGCCGCTGGGAGTGACCGGTGCCGGTGTCAGCGAAGACGGTCTGTACTGGAACTGGAACAAGGACCCCCGTGTTACGGATGACCCCCAGCTTAAGACACTGCCGCAGGAGATGTGCTTTGGTGTCCGGGTGGCCACCGGTACCGCCTCCGGCCGGGAGACGGAACAGCAGCAGTGCTTAGCCCTTTTGCGCCGTGTTATTGCTAACCAGCCCACCCATTGATCGTTTGCTTTGTTTTTGCACACGCCTTTGTCGGATGACAAAGGCGTGTGCTGTTTTCTACAGCACCGTTACGGCGGTTACCGCCACCGCCGCCCCCACAGTGGCCGCTGCCACCGCCTGCCCGATACGCTGCCACCGTAACCGCCGGCGCTGGCGGCGCAAAGCGCTATAGGTGTCGGCCTGCTGCACCAGCTTATCTGCCAAATTCCGGAGAGTATCGTCGCTGGGCTGTCCGCAATCGGTCCGCACCACAAAGTACGCACGCTCAAAGTATGGGCTTCCCGTGTGGGTGACCTCGATCATCTGCCGGTTGATACCTTTGATCATAGTTTTCTCCTTTTTGGCGGAGTGATCAGCCCTAAAACCGCTTGTTTCAAGGGCTTGCCACTCGATCCTATACCGTATTTGCCAACACGTCAATATTGGCCATATTTTTCTTTAATTTAGTCTGTCGGCGGATGGCTTCTTTATGCATTTTGAAAAGAATAATACTGTTTGTAAAAGTTTTCCGGGTCGTCTCACGGTGGAAAATAAGACGTCATTGTGGAAAACTCGGTTGAAAATGTTAAAAAATCGCGGTTTCAATGGGTTTTCGACAGGGATCGCCGGGACGATTTCCACAAAATGGGAACATTTTTTTGACAAGGGCGGTCAACTTTGGGTTGAATGACCCTTACGGCATGACACGATAAATAATTTTTTTAACAACTTGATATTTACGGTTGAAAAATGAAGGGGGAGAATGTATAATAATATAATGTCTTAGTATGCACAACTATAATCCAACAGAAGAGAGGCAATAGCATGGCGGATAATAAGAAAATGGTGGAGGCCATCACCTCCATGGACGAGGACTTTGCCAAGTGGTACACCGATATCGTGACCAAGGCAGAGCTGATCGAATACACCAGCGTTAAGGGCTGTATGGTCATTCGCCCGTATGGCTACGCCATTTGGGAGAATATCCAGCGCATTCTGGACGGCATGTTCAAGGAGACGGGGCACGAGAACGTCAATATGCCCATGTTCATCCCCGAGAGTTTGCTGCAGAAGGAGAAGGATCACGTGGAGGGCTTTGCCCCCGAGGTGGCATGGGTCACCCACGGCGGCAGCGAGAAGCTGGAGGAGCGTCTGTGCGTGCGTCCTACCTCTGAGACGCTGTTCTGCGAGCATTTTGCCAATATTGTACATTCCTACCGTGACCTGCCCAAGCTGTACAACCAGTGGGTCAGCGTGGTACGTTGGGAAAAGACCACCCGGCCCTTCCTGCGTTCCCGTGAGTTCTTGTGGCAGGAGGGACATACCATCCACGCCACCGCGGAGGAGGCTATTGAGGAAACCGAGCGTATGCTGGGTGTGTACACCACCTTCTGTCAGGAATATCTGGCCATGCCGGTAGTGCAGGGCAAAAAGACCGAAAGCGATAAGTTCGCCGGTGCGGAGGCTACCTATTGCATCGAGGCCCTCATGCACGACGGTAAGGCGCTGCAGGCCGGCACCTCCCATTATTTCGGTGACGGCTTTGCCAAGGCGTTTGATATCACCTTTACGGATAAGAATAATCAGATCAAGTACGTGCATGAGACCTCTTGGGGCATGACCACCCGTCTTATCGGTGCCATCATCATGACCCACGGTGACGACAACGGTCTGGTACTGCCTCCGGCAGTGGCACCCATCCAGGTGGTTATTCTGCCCATCGCCCAGCACAAGCCCGGCGTGCTGGAGAAGGCGGCTGAGCTGCGTGATCGGCTTAAGAAGGTTGCCCGGGTCAAGCTGGATGACAGCGACCAAAGTCCCGGCTGGAAGTTTGCTGAGTACGAGATGAAGGGCGTGCCCCTGCGTCTGGAGATCGGCCCCCGGGACATCGAGCAGAACCAGTGTGTGCTGGTACGCCGTGACACCCGTGAGAAGATCGTGGTTTCTCTGGATGAGCTGGAGGAGCAGATCCCCGTTCTGCTGCAGGCGGTGCGAGACGGTATCTACCAGAAGGCACTGGAAAACCGGGAAAGACGCACCTACACCTGCAAGACCATGGACGAGATCCCGGCGGTATTGGCAGAGAAGGGCGACGGCTTCGTCAAGGCTATGTGGTGCGGCGATGAAGCGTGCGAGGATAAGGTCAAGGAGCTGACCGGCGTTGGCTCCCGTTGCATCCCCCTGGAGCAGGAGCATCTGGCGGACACCTGCGTGTGCTGTGGTAAGCCGGCGGTGCATATGGTCTACTGGGGCAAAGCATACTAATAGGAAGGATACGATACGATGAATCAGTTAGGTTTACCGGCCGTTGGCGAGCAGGTGGCGGTGATGCACACCTCTCTGGGCGATATTCATCTGCGCTTGTTTCCTGAACAGGCACCCAAGGCGGTGGAGAATTTTGTGACCCATGCGCAGAATGGCTATTATAACGGCATTGTGTTCCATCGAGTGATTGAAGGATTTATGATCCAGGGAGGCGACCCCACCGCCACCGGTTGCGGCGGTGAAAGCATCTGGGGCAAGCCGTTTGAGGATGAGTTTACCCCCACTTTGCATAATCTGCGTGGTGCTTTGTCCATGGCCAACGCCGGCCCCGGCACCAACGGCAGTCAGTTCTTTATCGTGCAGGCGGACAGCGTTCATCCCGGCTTACTCAGCCAGATGGCCGAGCTGCGGGATTATTTCCCTCAGGAATGCGAGGATGCCTACCGGCAGGTAGGCGGCACGCCCCATCTGGACTTCCACCACACGGTATTTGGTCAGGTGTATCGTGGCTTGGAGGTGGTGGATGCCATCGCCGGTGTCCGCACCGACGCTCAGGATAAGCCTTTGGATGACGTGACCATCCTGGGTGTGGATATTGTGGCCTATGCTTGAGGTGTTGCAGAGAGCGTATACTCTGCTGGATACGGTGACCCCCTTGACGGTGGATTGTGGGCAGGTCTGTGACGGACGTTGCTGTCAGCAGACGGCGGACAGTCAGGGGATGCTTCTGTTTCCCGGAGAGGAGGAGCTGGCGCATCGGGAGGGATTCACCTTGATCCCTGCGGACGGTGGCACCTTACTGGTATGTAACGGCACCTGCAAGCGCACCGAGCGCCCCTTGTCCTGCCGGTTGTTTCCCTTGTTTCCTGTGGTGGAAGAGGACGGCCGCATACGGGCGGTATACGACCCCCGAGGTTACCGCCTGTGCCCCTTGGTGAGGGAGTGTGCTCACGTGCCTCTGCGCCGGGACTTCGTCCGGGCAGTACGGCAGGTTGGCCGCCTGCTCATGCAGGATCCGGCTTGTGCCGCCTTTCTTAGAGCCCAGAGCGAGGAGATCCGCACCTTGGGGCGGCTACTGCCGCAGCTCACCGAGCGCACCCCCATTATGCGGCGCAACATACACCATAACGATGGCTGAAAGATGCTAAACCTATAAGAAGTGAGGTTATCCCTATGCGTAAGATGCGTTTGATACCCCTGTTATTGAGCTTGGTACTGCTGTGTGGCTGTTTATCCGGCTGCGGAGAGGTGGAGACCACCTCCGGCACCTTCACCGACGGTAGCGACGCTCCCTCGTCCGGTTCCCAGGCATTGCAGAAGCCTACTTATGTGGACCACTCCGGTGCCTATGCGGATAAGGACTACGGCTTCCAGCTGGATAAGCCGGAGGCAGGGGAGGAGGTAGCGGTGTTGCGCACCTCCAAGGGCGACATTTACATCCGGCTGTTCCCCGAAGCGGCTCCTCTGGCGGTGGAGAATTTCAAGTCTCTGGCCAAGGGCGGCTATTACGATGGGCTGACCTTCCATCGGGTTATGAAGGACTTCATGATCCAAGGTGGCGATCCCATGGGCAACGGCACCGGCGGCGAGAGTATCTGGGACGCCGCCTTCGAGGACGAGTTCCATAAAAAGCTGCTCAATCTGCGTGGCTCTCTGGCAATGGCCAACTCCGGCCCTAACACCAACGGCAGCCAGTTCTTCATCAATCAGGCCGGTCCTACCGGCTCTACCGCCGCCCAGCTCAAGGAGTCGGTGCAGGCTTCCAACGATAGTATTCGTCAGCAAGCGGCGCAGGCGTATGACCAGTATGCGGCTTACTATGGAGAGTCGTTCACGGCGCAATACCCCAATGCTGAGACTTTTGCCCTGGCCAACATGGCTCCGGTGGCTTCCATGGTGCCGGATGAGGTGTGGGAGCTGTACGCCCGGTACGGCGGCAACCAACATCTGGACGGCGCTACCCGTTCCAGCGGTGGCCACACGGTGTTTGGCCAGGTGTATCAGGGCATGGACGTGGTGGACGCTATCGCCGCCGTTAAGGTGGACAGTAACGATAAGCCCACCACCGCTGTAACCATCACCACGGTGGATATCATTAAGTACCAAGGCTAATGTGTGATGACGAGTAAGGAGGGGAATGCCGTGACGGTCGATATAATGGGGCGCACCGTTTTTTATATAGATACCGATCCCACCAACAGCGGCGGAAAACCCACGGTGCTGTTTTTGCACGGGTGGGCGGCTCCGGCGGCTACCTATCGGCTTCTCCTTGACCACCTATCCGGCTACTGCCGGGTGGTGGCCCCCGATCTGCCCGGCTTTGGCGGCAGCGCGGAACCGGAAAGCCCCTGGTGCGTGGACGACTACGTGGACTGGACGGTGGCTTTTGCCGAAGCATTGAGTCTGACCGATGTGGTTTTGATGAACCATTCCTTTGGTGGCCGTATCAGCATTAAGCTGTTGGCGCGCCGTCCCTTACCCTTCGGGGTGCGCAAGGCGGTGTTTATCGATGCCGCCGGTATTCTTCCCAAGAGGACGCTGTCCTACTACGCCAAGGTTTATAGCTATAAGGCTATGAAACGGCTGTTCCCCGGCTGGGCCAAGCGGCGGCAGGGAAAGACCGGCTCCGCCGATTATCGCAACGCCAGCCCCTTGATGCGACAGACCATGGTGCGCTGTATCAATGAGGATCTGACCGGCCTGCTGGCGGATAACCCGGTGTCCACCCTGCTCATCTGGGGCGAAAAGGACACCGCCACTCCGGTGGGTGACGGCCGGAAGATGGAATCACTCATCCCGGATGCAGGGCTGGTGGTTCTGCCCGGCGCAGGCCATTTCTCCTTTGCAGAGCAATGGGGACAATGCCGCCGGGTGTTGGATGTTTTTTTGATGCCGAAAGAATGAGGGTGACAGGATGGAGCATATCATGATAGGAGCGTTGCTGGTGGCGGCGGCACTCAACTATTGCCTGCAGGCGGTGTACTTCACCCACATGCTGCAGTTGAATTCCTACCGCCCCGAACGGTATAAGAAATGGTGCACCGACAATGACAGGAAGCTGGTTAGCTGGCAACGGTTGCTCCCGTTTCTGTGTGTGCTGACCCTGTGGTTGTACGACCGGGTACCCGTAGAAGTGCTGTATGGCGTGTCTGCCGGCGTTCTTCTGCTGACCGCCCTTCTCAACATCCCCCGCAAGGCCAAAAAGCCGCTGGTAATCACCGCCCGGGTCAAGCGACTGTTCATTACCCAAGGTGTGCTGCTGTTGGCGGTGCTGGCGTTGGTGTGGTGGCTGTTGCCCCAGCGTGGCCTGGGTGTGGTTGGCCTTTTCTCCATGATTATCTGGCTGTGGACAGGGCTGGCCAACTATATTAATCTTCCTCTGGAAAAGAAGATTGCTGCCGGTTATGTCAAGGATGCACGCCGCCGCTTGGAAGAACGGAATGACCTGACGGTCATCGGTGTTACCGGCAGCTACGGCAAGACCAGCGTCAAGACGTTTCTGGCGGCGTTGCTGGGCGCCCGGTACAACGTGCTGATGACCCCCGGCAGCTATAATACGACCATGGGCGTGGTGCGTACCATCCGGGAGATGCTGCGCCCCAGTCATCAGGTGTTTATTGCGGAGATGGGCGCTAAGAATCCCGGCGATATTGCCGAGATCTGCGATCTGGTACATCCTGCCTATGGTATTATCACCTCCATTGGTGAACAGCATCTGGAGACCTTCGGCTCGTTGGATAACATCATTAAGACCAAGTTTGAGTTGGCAGACGCTGTTCCGGCGGAGGGCACCGTGTTTCTCAACTGGGATAACGAGTATATCCGTTCCCGTGAGGTGGCGGTGCCGGTGGTTACCTACGCCACCGAGCAGGAGGCAGACTATCGAGCCACGGATATTACGGTGGACAGTCATGGCTGTCAGTTTACCCTTGTCGCTCCTGATGGGGAGACCTGCCGCTACACCACCCGGCTGTTGGGTGTGCATAATATTCAGAATCTGGCCGGTTGTATGGCGGTGGCACATCGGCTGGGCGTCTCGCTTAAGGAGATGATCTACCCGGTGCGGATGCTCAAGCCGGTGGAACACCGGCTGCAGCTGCTTCCCAACGGCTACATCGATGATGCCTACAACTCCAATCCGGCAGGCTTCCGCAGTGCGCTGGATACCCTGTCCGGATTTGCGGCACAGCGGGTGCTGGTGACCCCCGGCATGGTAGAGCTGGGCGACCGTCAGGAAGCCCTTAACCGGGAACTGGGCACCTACGCCGCTACCCGATGCGACTATGCGGTGCTGGTGGGTCTCAGGCAAGCACCTCCCCTCAGGGAAGGCCTGCTGGAAGGCGGATTTCCGGAGGACCGTATCTTCGTAGCGGCGACGCTGCAGGAGGGCTTAGCTTACGTTAATCAACTACCGGCGAATGGCCAGCGCATCGTGTTGCTGGAAAATGACCTGCCGGATAATTTCTGATAGAGAGGGCGAACGATATGAAAACGAGAGTAGCGGTGCTGTTTGGCGGCCGCAGTGTAGAGCACGAGGTGTCCATCATCTCCGGCCTGCAGGCGCTGGGCGCTCTGGATACCACCAAGTACGAGGCGTTCCCTCTGTACATTTCCAAGGATAACGCTTTCTACGTGGGTGATCATTTGCGGCAGGTGTCCTCCTACCGGGATATGAAGACCTGCCTGGAAAAAGCAACCCGGGTCATGCCCGTTCCCGGTGACAGCTGTGTGGAGCTGTGGCGTCACCCGGCCAAGAAGTTTGGTAACAATGTAGTGGCGGCCTTCGACGTGGCTATTCCGGTGGTGCACGGCACCAACGTGGAGGACGGCACGCTGATGGGCTATCTGGAGCTGCTGGGCATCCCCTACGCCTCCTGCGACGTGACCTCCTCCGCCCTGGGTATGGATAAGTATGTCATGAAAGCCGCTTTG
>SVPB01000003.1 GCA_015066065.1 Oscillospiraceae bacterium
ACCCCTCATTTCAAAATGACAGTCATAAAGCATTTCAAAATGTAAATAGGAACGCTTTGCTCATTTCGAAATGAAAGTCATATATCATTTCAAAACGAAGGGCATAAAAAATTGCTTTCAGAGATTGCGCTGACCCAAACTCGAAATGAAAGTACTCTCGAACGGATGGTCAGCACAATCCTTTTTTGAGGGAATGAAAGTAATTTCAAAATATCATTTCAAAACTATTGTCATAGAGCATATCGAAAAGTAAATCATCAATCATACAAGAGCCATATTTAAGGGAAAGTAATAATAAAATGTTATCTTTAATTAATCTATAATTACTCTATATGGCTCTTAAAAGGAAAGTTCCGCAGGGCATAATACACCCACTGTCAATGGTGTGCACGAACCTTCATTTCTTACTGATTCTTTATTGACGCGGGGTATTATGCCCTGCTCATCTCGGCTCTCCGACTGCGTCTCCGAGCCGTTTCTATCTGACTTCGTCCAATAGAAACGGCTCGGCTCCCAAAAAGAGAGTCATAAATCATTTCTAAAGGACAATCATCTATCATCATAGAAATGATAGTCATAGCACCTGCTTTGTAGTTTGTGTGTTATCTTCTTCGGCTTCCTGCAGCTTGTCATTCATAATACGAATGACAACTTGCAGAAAGCCGAAAAGCTTTAATCTTGTCCAAGTTTATACTTGGCGCAGGTGCAACTTTCTCTCGAAGAGACAGTCATAAATCATCCCGAAGCGAAAGTTCTTGTGCGATATTCTGCTGTAAAATAAGGTTAGTACTTGGCTTAATCTATTTTGCTTTCATCGCAAGATTAATAGATTTTCCGTGCGTGTTCTCTTGAAATCCAAGAGTGTAAATAACCTTGTATTATTTACTGACGCTACGCCGAGTGCAAGGCATTTCAGCCCAGCCGAGACTAAACAACTCGTTCGGCGGGGATTTTCATTTTGTATTTAAACTACGATTAAATCCCGGAAACTTCGTATGCAATTCCCATAAGAGACGGAGATTCCCTTAATGGACGGTAGCACCACCGCTTGAGCAGTTTTATTTACCGACGAAACTCTCAAACGTCGTGGATTCCATAATTTTCGTCAATAACTTAAGGCTGAATCCAAGCCGTCGTTACGCACTTATTTTCGTTCACAGATTGCCATAAGTGAAAGCAGATCTGTATATTGCACTTTGCATCTTCGCCCATTGTGCACAAGTGGTTTTGTCACACTGCACCATCCGGTCTGCCGTGTGCGCAGGTTCGCAGTCGAACATCCTTGTTTCATAACGGCTCTGCTATCCGCACATTTTAGTTCACATTGCCTTTGTGAAGGGCTTGTATATCACAGCTTTTCCTATTCCTTTGGACCACCGCGTGAAAGTGGGTTCTGATTTATTGCGGGAAATCATAAAACCGAGCAACGTAATAGGTCGATTAAAAATGTTTCGCCTATCTTCCATATATCACCCTGTCCGCTGCCGTAACAGTGACAGCTCTTTAATTCCGTATTTCCAGTTCTTCGGTCCTACGGATAATCAGCCTTAGAGCATCGACTGATGAAGTTATACCTTAACTTCAAAGGGTTCTCTGCTAGTGATTTACAGCCTGCCGCAGAACTCAGACTGCTGTACTCGGCACCAATGCTTTGGCGCAACTAACTTCCCACGTCACATACAATCATTTTGAACCACCTTCCTTTATGCGTTTATCTTGTTCCCGTCACTTACCGGAGAACAAGACATAAAAAGAAGGCAAAAAGATAACAAAAAAGCACCTACCCCGAAAGGTAAGTGCTAACTTGCAGTCCTTTTGCCTTTGCCCTATACGCAGGAACCAAGCATAACAAACAAGCGCAACTAATCCTTTGGGAACATTGCAATTTTCGTTATCTTTTAAAAACACTCCTGCTTTATTTTAAATAGGTCATTATTAGTTTAACACCTATATTTAAATATGTCAACAGGGTTGACAGTGAAATGACCTGACAGGTGACCGGAATTTAAAATAGGTCTCTTGGGTCTATTCCAAGAGCCTCGGCAATATAGAATATCATACTAAACGATGGCTCTATTTTGCCCGACATAACGCGGCTGATGTACCCGGGATTTTTACCTAAGTCGGTGCTTAGATCCTTGTACGTCTTATTTTTCTTCTCCATTGCAGCATACAGTTTGGAGTAAAAATTGTGTTTAAACTCATACAATGTTTTTACTTCTTTCATATTTTTAACCTCTTTTAAAAAAATTTAAGAGCCACGAACCCGCGACTCTTTGGTTAAAAATATGATAAATGTTATATACGACTTTCAAGAAAACATTAACTGAAGGGTAAAAAACACAAAAAACAGCGAATATTTGCTCATACAACACACTTTTTTGAGCGAATATAGAAAAAACACAGCCCTTTTTAAATAAAAGAACTGTGTTTGATTTTTATCGGAACAAATCTGAATGACTGCCAACTCTGTATAGCATTAAGACAAGAACATCGTCAATAACTTCATATACCAGCAACCAATCAGGTTCTATATGGCATTCTCGGCAACCTTTGTAATTACCGCTTAAATCGTGATCGCGATATTTTTCTTCCAAAGGTTCGCCATTGGCCAACTTTTCAATTACTGCAAAAAGTTTTTCCGTATCCTTACCTTGCTTTTTGGCGAGTTTTAAATCCTTTTTGAACTGTGTTGTAAATCTAACTTCGTACTTCATACTTCAAGTGCCGCCCTTAAATCTGCCATATTACCATAACCGGTTGCGGTTTTATCATAGGCAATAGTTCTGCCTTCACGGATAGCAGCGGCGGTAGTCTCGTTAGGAACATTTAGTTTTACTTCAAAAGGAATACCATTCTCTCTGATAGCCTGTCTTAAAAAGATATTAACAGCAGTAGTCATATTAAGCCCTAAAGCGTCAAAAATCTTTTCAGCCTGTGCTTTAATTTCCTTATCCGTCCGAATATTTAAATTAGTAGACTCCATATAATACACCTCCGTTATTATTCTATGCATATTGTAACACATAATGCACACAATGTCAACACAAAATGTTGGTGTTATAACGAATTATACCAATCTTAAAACTAACTAATATTACATTTTATCACTGAATGAAAAAATTGACTAATCATACATTTTCTTAATCTTGCTTACTATCTTGCTTACTATCTTGCTAAAAATCAATAAACATATCAAAATATATTGATTTTTCTTTAAGCAGATAAAAACAGACCATATTTTAGAATATGCCCTAAAATATGGCCTATTAGATGTTATTGTTTTTTCTTAATCAAAGCATTTCCAAAATATCCACCGACCACACCAATAGCAAGTGCACCAACACCAACTATGAGTAGCCACCACCAAGCAATACCGCCTTCGGTTTTTGGAGTAGCGTCGGTATCGGGTTGAGTGTCAACCGGTTCGTCTGTAGAGGGTTCATCAGGAAGTTCTTCTACAGAACCGTCATGGGCTGCTGCACGTTTTACGATTACGGTGTACGTTTTCTTATCGCCATTTTCAGCTGTGCAAATTACCTTAACAGGATTATCTTGACCTGCAGCAAGGTTGTCGCCGCCTTCTACTGCAACAGAAGCTTTACCATCTACCGCTGAACCACCAATTTTAATACTGGTTGTTTCATAAGGCAACCAAACCACATATTGAGTGGTATCGGTATTAAATGCAGGAGAAAGTAAGAATCCGTCTACAGAAATGCCCGAAAGTTTATTGTTGTCACTTGCCTTATAATTCGGATCCTGCGCTCTTTTTACAGAAATGGTATAGGTTTTCTTAGCACCGTTTTCTGCTGTTACAGTAACCGTCACCTTGGTTGTTCCGTTAGCAGTAAGATTAGGGCTATTAACTGAAACCTTTGCCTTAGAATCTGCGGCAGTAGCACTAACATTAAGCTTAGACACCTCAAACGGAACGTTAGCGGTATAGTTTGTTGTGCCTGCTGAGAATGCAGGAGATATCGTAGCATTACTTACGGTAAGACTTGCAAGATTGTTATCGGTTGCGAGAGGTGCGGCGACTGTAGTCGAATATGTAACAGTACCAACATTGGCATCTGCACTACCGTCAGAAGCTTTAACACCGGTATAAGAGATTTTGATATTTGTGCCTGCCGCAACAGATTTTACCTTAAATGTAGCAGTAAATAAAGTTTTGTTGCCGTTTATAGGATTGCTTAAATTGTTATCATATGCAACAAAATTATTACCGTTAAATTCAACCGCCCAAGGGGAACCAATCTTTTGAGTTGTTCCAGACAGGGTGACCTGATTGCTATCATAAGACAGTGTGCCTGAGGCGCCGAAAATTCCGCTACCATTCAGATTAAAACTTAATGTTATGGTATCGCCTGCACGAACTGTGCCAGGACCGGTTAAACTTGCACTTGCGCTTGCTGCCGAAACAGTGATCGGCAACATTAACGCAAGGGTTAAAACCAAAACTGTTAAAATTGAAATTACTTTTTTCATATTCTTTCTCCTTATCTTGCGGTGATACTGCCTTTACCAAGAATCTTGGCTTTAACCTGAATAAAGTCTGTAATAGAAATTCCACTATCACCATTTGTGTTGGCTGCAGTAGCATACACACCCGTTAAAGTTGACTTGTTCAGTATATGTGCCTTTATAGCTATCATATCTGTAACTGAAATGGAACCATCTCCGTTGGTATCACCCGTAACAATAACTGTGTAAGATGTTTTTACAGTATTTCCATCCATAATCTTAACGACCATTCCGGTACCAACCGCAGTGTTGCCACTAACCTCAGAGCTGCCTTTATAAACCTTGCAGTAAGAACCTTCGTTAAGTCCGGACAACAACGAAGAAACCGTTGTGCCTGCAGTTATCTTGCTAATATTGTTACCACTTATGGTGTGTTTTGAAGACGTAATTGCGGAAGGAACTTTTGCTTTTACTGAAATTGTGAAGGTGTCAACTTTACCACAATGCTCAACAGTTACAGTTTGTGTTCCGGCGTTCATACCATACGAGGCTGACCAATTTGATGATATTATTGCTGTTGTGTTATTATCATAATAAGCTGTTATAACCATTCCCGAAAAATCCATATCATCGTGTTCAACATAGGATAATTTTGTGGGCTTTGAAGTAACTTTTATTGATAAAAGATTTTTGCTGTAGGTTGCTTCACAGGTATCACATTCATAATAAATGTTTCCATTTTTGTCAGTCTTGCCTTTGTCCCAAATATGTATGCCAGTCGCTTCAATGATGTTTTGTTTTACTAGTACCTCTTCGCAAACAGAACAATGCTTTCCATCAGTTAGGCCTGTTTTGGTACAAGTCGGCTCAACACGATTATCTAAAACCTCTGTGTGACCTAGTGCATCTGGGAAACGCTCTTCTTGATAATCACAAAACTTACATTTGTAAATTTCATGTCCTGTTTCAGTACAATTAGGCTTTTTTACGGTTTCTAACAATTCCAGTTGATGTTTGCCTTCTTCAATAAGCAGTAATGATTTAGAAAGCACATTTCCTGTTTTATCTATTGCGCGCAAAATCACATAACCGGGTTTTAACGGAGAAATGGTAGCTGCAGAAGTCTTTTTAATCGAGGAACCCCAAGTAATAGTACTAGAGGAAACATTAGTTATTTTGGCAGTTGTTTCATCGGATATGATAAAATCAAAGTCCTTGTTCGCTTCATACTCTAATGTGATAGTTTCATCAGTTGTTAGTTTGTAATCATATACCAAACTTAGATTCGTAACATCAAAAGTTAGGCTTCCTCCATTATAAGTAACCGTAATAGTTTGTTCTCCAGCTTTAGTCTTATCGTATCCCGACACCATGGAAGGAATCACATCTATTTCTTCAACAGTTCCGTCGTTATAAATTTCAGCAATTTTAGCACCTGATATATCAAAATCTTCTAACCCAACATAATACTCCGTTTTATATGGTAAGGATACTATACTTATACCTTGTACCTTTTGGATAAAGTTTATGCTGTTTGTAATTAACTCAGGATATGTATAATCTGATCCTGTTGGCATTCTCCAAACATTTTCAAAATCAAAACCGCTAAATGTAGTTTGTGATTGCAAGTGTTCAGATGTACATTTAATCGCACCTTCATCGCCGTATTCCTCGCCAGAACTAACGTTATTTAAATAATAACAATTTATAAATTTTGCATCCGGATTGCTTAGATCAACAAGTAGTCCCGAAATTGCACCGCCTGCTCGTTCGGATGTAATATAGCCAACATTGTAACACGACTGAATTATATTATGATTTGTTCCGGCTATTCCACCGGCATACGAATATGAGTCATCACCATTTATCGCTCGAATATATCCTGTGTTAAAACAATCTTGTATTAATCCTGAGTTTGTACCGGCTATTCCACCGGCATCATCTGTCGAATATATATATCCTGTGTTATAACAATTTTTAACAGTTCCACTATACACTACACCAACAATGCCGCCCAATGTGGTTGAACCGGTTTCATCTTCAATTTTTATATCGCAAGTATTAAAACAATTCTCAATAATTCCATTATCATTACGCCCAGACACACCGCCCGCACTTCCATACTTAATCGAAATGTGTCCGTCTTCTATGCCTAAATTTTTAATGGTTCCACTATTGGTGTTAAATAAACCTGCGAAAACTGTCTGTTCGGATTGAATGTTTATAATAATGTTTTTTACACTATATCCATTTCCATCAAATACACCTGTGAAAGATTTATTCGTGGTTCCTGAACCGATCGGCTTCCAACCAGTTCCATTGTTATAAAATTTACCATTTACTTCAAAATCAGACTCTAAGAATTCTATGTTTTTTACTAATTTAAAATGAGAAGATAAATAATTTCTTGTGTTATTCAAATGAGATGCACAAGCAATATAATAAGGAGATGCTTCCGTTCCATTTCCACCATTAAATGTTGCGTTTTCATTTACAATAAAACAGTCGACACCCTTTATTGTGGGATATTTGTAGTAATTACCCTCTGCAAATTCCCAAATAGATTCAAAATCAAAATTTATGTATGTGGATTGGTTCTTCAAATTTGAAAGGGAACGTTCTGATGTCCCAGTAATAGTTTTTCCACCTTCAATAGCAGGATAAAAGCAATCTTTTGCTGTAACTCCACTAGCATATGCAATAATTCCGCCTTTTTCAGCAGAACTAATTGTGCCCACGTTATAACAATTACTGATTTTAAGTCCGTTAGAGTATCCGACTATACCACCAACTCTACCATAAGTTCCATCTGCCGATAATTCTCCTGCATTAAAACAGTCTTTAATAACATCTTTAGAATTGGTGAGCGCAACGATACCGCCAACTTCGCTATCATAAGAAGCGTAGGAATTTCCAGGAAGTTGTTCAGAAAACGATATGCCATTTAGTTTGCCAAAATTAGCGCAGCTAGTTATTTCGGTTTCAACTATATCTCCTGCTATTCCACCAATATTGTGAGTTCCAGTAAGTTCCCCATAATTAACAGATTCGCTTATGCTACCTTCTTGAACTGCACCACATATTCCACCGACTCGGTCAAAGGCGCCATCACATGTAATTTTTACATCACTTTGGCAGTCGATTATATCTGCCCAAGCTGTTCTTCCACAAATACCTCCAACATATACACTTTCATAATTGGGTGCTGTATCAATTACAATAGTTCCATTTGTTTTACAATTCTTTATGGCTGTGCTTGAAGCGGAACCGGAAACGCATCCCACATCAGCCCGTTTTGATAATTTAAGCGAAATATTGACAGAGCGCATTTCTAGATCTCTTACTTCGCCAGATACATCACCAAAGAGACCTATATATCCCAAATTAGAAGAATCACCATATATCGTAAGACCTTCTATGTAGTGACCGTTTCCATCAAAGGTTCCTGTAAAAGACCAAAAATAAGAACCGCTCGTCGTAATTATGGCTTCCCAACCATTTCCATTATTATAAAAATCTCCCCCTACGGCAAAATCCGTAGCAGAAAATTCAATATCATCAATCAATTTATAATGTGCATCAAGTTCATTACGAACATTATTTAAGTGTTCCTTTGTTTCGATCAAGTAAGGATCAGCTTGTGTACCACTACCACCAGCAAATTGTGTTGTTACTGCATTTGCCGTTATTGCCCCCAATGGCAAAGTAGTAATAATCATAGCAACGGAAAGCAACACCGCAAATAGTTGTTTCCCTTTCTTTTTAATCTTCATAATGATGAGCCTCCTCCAAGGATTTCTAGTATTAAAAAAGTGCGCCAACCGAAGCCGACGCACCGAAAAACGCAAACCCCGATTGTCGCCAAACAAATTTCAAGTATGAGAGGTTTCCCTACACAATAACCTGATGGAATTTGCGTTTTTACCAAATTCACATGATTATTGTGCGCAAAAAGGGTATACTTACCCCTTTGCAAGGAAATCAACCATCATACTTTTATAAAATTTGTTTGGCATTTATTATTATATCACACTTACTAACAAAAGAAAAGTAGTTTTCAAAAATTATCAATTTTTACGGCTAGACTATAAAAGATTATACAAATCAAAGTATTCTCATTGTGATTTCTTTCTCTCCAAACCGCCATCACAAGCGACAAATAGTGTTATCCCAAAGCATATAAGGAAAGCTCCGGTTGCTGTATTGGCTTTATATAATAAAGCAAAATATGCAGTTTGAATTGTAGTTAAAGTCAAGATACTTACTACTATAAATTTAAATACTTTCATTTTTCTTCTCCTTTTCAATTGTCAACACAGTCGGCAAGATTGATTATGGGTTTATTTTGCTCGGAAGCATATTTTACGGTTTTATAAGCACCGCCCTCGTTATGCTCGATATAGCAAATAACCAAATCAGCTCTATCCGCCATCTCGCGATTGCGAATTTGTATAGCTGATTTCGGATGTGCTTTTGAAGCTGCATACGAAATTTCAATATCACTATAATAATCTTCAAAATAATTTTGGTTATTAATGTATTCCGCGGTTGGGTACGGTAGCATCAAAACAAGAGAACTATTATCATCCCTATAATTTTTTCGTACACGAAGCACAGTTGATGAAACGCACTGGTCGAATTCACCGTTACGACCCACCAAAAAATCCACATACTCTTTTTCGTTAATAATCTTTCTTATCTGCTCTTCGAGCAGTTCTTCAACCTTAAACGGATTATCTATATACCTGTGACCGAAAAAGGCGACGGTAAAAATCTCTAACACGTTATACATCCTTATCACACATTACTAATTTTAGTTTTAACATCTACTACTATTATACCGCTTTTAGCGGTAATTATCAACTATAATCGGTAGTTTTATCGTGAATATTACCGCTTAAATTATTATACAATAATAAAAAGCGAGGTGTTGACGATGGATTTGCAATTCATTAGAGATAGGATTTCTGTTTTAAGAACGAAAAAGAATGTTTCTGAATATAGAATGAGCACAGATTTAGGGCACAGCAAAAGTTACATGCAGAGTATTTCATCTGGCAGATCAATGCCGTCCTTAGGAGAGTTCCTTTATATATGTGAATATCTCGGTGTTACTCCTAGAGAGTTCTTCGATGAAGATATAAAAGAACCACAGCTCGTTCAGAAATTATATGAGTTGACTCGTAATATGTCCCAGGAAGATCTTGATGTGCTTATTAGCACCGCAGAACGATTAAATAACAAATAAACGAAAGGCAGCCTCACTATCAAAAGTGAGACTGCCTTTTCTTTTGTAAAATTGGATATTAAGATAATATATAAAGTAAAAGTATTGATTTTTATAGTTGGTTGTGGTAATATAATATCATAATTTGACAATGAACAACGAATGGTTTATTGACGAAAAGTTTGAGAGGAGATTTTAGTTTATGGATGTACATTCTGTCCGTCAGATGATGAGGACTAAAAGTATATACGAAATACCTATGCGCGTTACATTCTACGCCCGTGTATCTTCCGAAAAGGACGAGCAGTTAAACTCTCTTGACAACCAGATATCCTATTATCGTAACTTTATAAAGAAAAACGCTAACTGGGAGTTTGTTGAGGGATATATAGACGAAGGTCTTTCGGGTATGAGCACCAAAAAGCGCGAGAATTTTCACAATATGATTAGTGATGCAAAGGCAGGACTATTTGACCTTGTTATCACAAAGGAAATTACTCGTTTTGCCCGTAATACTCTTGACAGTATTCAATACACTCGTGACCTACTTTCCTACGGTGTAGGTGTATTCTTTCAGAACGATAACATCAATACTCTTGATGAAGATAGTGAGCTTCGACTTACTATTATGTCAGGTATTGCTCAGGACGAATTACGCAAGTTGTCTTCCCGTATCAAATTTGGTCATCAAGAGGCCATAAAGAAAAATGTTGTCCTTGGTAACAGCCGTATTTTCGGCTACCGTAAGGACAACAAAAGGTTAGTTATTGACGAAAAAGAAGCAGAAATGGTTCGCGAATTATTTGAACTTTACGCAACAGACCAATACAGTATGAAGCAGATTGAGGAAATCTTTTGGAACAAGGGTTACCGCAACAACAATGGTAAACGTATTTGCCACAGTACAATGTCTAATACCATTTCAAACCCAAAGTACAAGGGCTATTATGTAGGCAACAAGGTAAAGATAATTGATATGTTTACCAAAAAGCAAAAGTTTTTACCGCCTGAGGAATGGGTTATGTTTAAGGACGAAACCGGCGAAATTGTCCCTGCCATTGTCAGCGAAGACCTTTGGGAAAAAGCCAACGCTGTTCTTAGAAGGCGTAGCCATGATGTAAAGAACAGACAGAATCTTTGCAACCACCCGAATCTGCTAACTGGTAAAATGTATTGCACCCATTGTGGAAAGCTCTACTACCGCAAGGATAGCAAAGACCGCAAAGGCAATGTGTTGTCACGTTGGATATGTAGTGGCAAAATCAACAACGGCACTGATTCTTGTCCCTCGTTCACTATTTACGAAGAAGAAATCAAAGAAGTTCTTACTGAGGTTTTTAAAGACACTGCCGAGGATGCAAGATTGATTATTGAGGAATATTCAAATATGTATGCAGAAGTTTTAGCAAAAGACACTTCATCTGGGGAACTGCAAAAGCTCAAAGACCGACTTGATTTTTTATCAAAGAAAAAATCAAAGTTGCTTGAGTATAATATTGCGGGTCAAATCAACGACCGAGATTTTGTTGAGATGAACAAACAAATTTCGGACGAGTCTGCTGAGGTTTACTCTACTATTCAGGAAATTGAATATGAAATCAATTCACGAACTGAATATAAGCAAAGAATAGAAGAGATACGAAATATTTTGCTTAAAGCCGAAAATGAAGCGAGCCAGAATATGATTGACTCGGCATTCATAAACAGGTATATTGATAAAATTTACGTTACACCTATTGAAGAAGGCACTGTCGAAATTTCGGTAAAGATATTCTCCGGACAGACGGTTGAGAAACATTTGTCCAACCTACGAAAACGCCATAAATCTATTAAAAATGCCGAAAAAACCGATGAAAACGAGTCCTCTGATGACGGTATTGTAGATATTGGCAGTACGGGACACACTTTTAAGAAGATGATCAAGGCTTACGAGGAGAACAACCTGAAGTAAGTCCTCTAGCACCGTCAAAAAAGGAAGCCGGGAGATATCTCCCGGCTTCCTTTTTTTGTCTGCTATGAGCAAGTGCGCCAACAAAAGAGATGCATGAAAAACGAGGGCTGGAAAAGCTGTTGCCCGATCGGGGCGGTGCGTCGTTCCATAGGCTGATGCATTCCTCGGGTGCGCTTATCGCCGTATACCGCTGCCGTGAGAAGCCGTATGGCCTGCGTGCCATGTTCTCCTATGATGGCGGCAAAACCTGGGATAAGGACCATGTGATCTACGAGAATGCCGCCTCTGCTGATCGGGGTTACCCCTCCATGGTGGAGCTGGAAGACGGTAGCTTGCTGACCGCATTCTACGCCCGGGATCGGGTGGAGGACCCGTCGGTTATTATGCAGCTTGTATGGGCCTTTGAAGAATAATGAGGCTTGACATCGATCATCTGGATACTTATAATGTTTCTTGATTACTGCATGGAAGGGGTATGACCCATGGACGAAAAGAAGTGGCAGGAATATCAGGATAAGCTGGCTGAGGTGCGTGCGCGTTATGCCAAACAACGCTGGAAATCCCGCTTTTGGTGGGGACTGTATAATGTGGTGGTGGACGTTCTTCTGTTTGTGGTCGTAGCCGGTTACACCAGCGTGCCGCTGTGTCTGGCTTTGTGTCTGGCCAGCACCATTCTCTCCACCATGGAGCTGCACATGGTTAACAAAAAATGGGTTGCCTTGCAGTTAAAACAGGAGCAGGAAATCATGGAAAAGGCGCCGGTGGGCCGCATCCGCTTGTATGAGTAAACAAAGAAGCCGAAAGCGATATGCTTTCGGCTTCTTTATTATAGGTAGTCCTTTTCGGTAAACAGCCGGATGCCGTTCTCCGCGAGCATAGCGGCGGTGACCCCCATGCCGGGGATCTTGTGGCCGGTGTGGGTGCCGTCATGGATACGGTGAACGCCACAGCTGGGACTGCTTTCCTTGAGAATAGCAGCGGTCAACCCGTACCGACGGCAGGTTGCCAATGCCAGCCGGGCTCCCTCGGTGTAGGCGGCGGTGCAGTCGGTGCCATCGGCGGCCAAAACCCTCTCGCCCACCCGTTCGCAGGGGATACGGGGTGTGGGCAGACCGCCGGCACACTCCGGACAGAAGGGGATGGCTTCCCCCGATTCTGCCAGCTGGCGCAGGACGGGGATGTCAAAGTGCCCCTCGTCGTAACGGCAATCTTGTCCGCACAGACAGGCGCTGATCAGATACTTGGCCATATCAGAAGTACCGCACCAGCGAGATGACCTTGCCCAGCACGGTGGCCTCCTTAACAATGATTGGCTCAAAGGCATCGTTCTCCGGCTGCAGACGGATGTGATCCTTCTCTACAAAGATCCGCTTGACGGTGGCTTCGTCACCGATGAGTGCTACAACGATATCGCCATTTTGGGCGTTGTTGGTACGGCGTACGATGACCACGTCCCGGTCAAGGATACCGGCGTTGATCATACTGGTACCGCTGACCCGCAGGGCGAATAGCTCTCCGGCCGGGTACTGACTGCCACCGGAGAAGGGGACATAGTCCTCCACCTCTTCCACCGCCAGGATGGGAAGACCGGCGGTCACCTTGCCCAGCAGCGGCACGCGGGTAACACTTTCGCCCGGCAGACGAATGGCGCGGTTGAGCCCACTGCGCCGGTCAATGTATCCCTCGTCCTCCAGCCGCTTAAGGTAAGCGTGGACGGTGGAGGTGGACTTGATACCGGTGGCTTCGCAGATCTCCCGTACCGACGGCGGAATGCCGTCCTGGAGCCGTTCCTTCACAAAGGCGAGGACCTTCTGTTGCTTCTCGTTAAGCGGTTTCATAGGCAAAACCTCCTGAATGATTGTTGTTTCGAACGTTTGTGTGAGGAGAAACACCCCTCCATTTCCTATAGTATACCACATCTTTTTCAAAAAAGCAAACATTTGTTTGTTTATTTACAAAATTTTTTGTCGTAAAAGCTTGTTCATATTTTTCTTTCGTTTTATTCATGATTTGGAAACAGAAAAATCATAATCTTCTTTTATAATAAAATCGTGCTCAGGAGGAACGGGAGGCCGCACTCCCTTCCATCACAAAAGAGCACTAATCCTCCTCAAAACACCCCTCTAACAGAAAGCCCCTCTGTCCGGCAAGGACAGAGGGGCTTTCTGTTATGAACACGTCTCCAAAAGAGTGGTTAATGCCGCGCGAAAACGGTCGTTTTGCTGTGGAGTGCGCGGAGGAGGTCCCTTGGTGCGTCCACCGGAGCGTCTGATTTTTTGTCCCATATACCGGGAGTGAAGCAGGCCATCAATATTCTGCGCGGTGTACTCCATCCCGTCCTGATGCAACACGCGAGCCCCTTTCGCCAGACACATGGCGGCCAATCCGTAGTCCTGGGTGACGACCAGATCGCCGGGGATGACCAGATTGACCAGCCGAAAATCCACGCTGTCAGCCCCTTTTTCCACCACGATGGTATGCGCCCCTTCCCGGTGCATTTCGTGGGCGGTATCACATAGCAGGATCACTTCCGTCTGGTATGCGGCCGCTGCCTGAAGGGTGATATCCGCCACCGGGCAAGCATCGGCATCGATTAATATACGCAAGGTCATCGCCTCCCGATGCCTATTGTACCATACCCGGTTCAGCCGGTCAACTCTTGCCGCATCCATTCCAGCAGTACCCGTTCCCGACGAGAAACCTGCACCTGGGACATCCCCAGCAGATCGGCGGTGGCTTGTTGCGTTTTGCCATTCATGTACCGCAGCTGGATGAGCCGGCGATCCCGTTCCTCCAGCCGGTCGATGATTTGAGATAAAGCTAATCGGTCGGTGACGGCTCCTTCATGGGAGGGGGTAGGGAGGTCCCAGCTGCGGCCCTCGTTCTCTTGATCATCCGCCGTAAGGGAGAGGGGAGGCAGTCCGGCACAGAGGGCTTGGGCCGCTTCAGCCGGTTCCACCTGCAGGACGTTAGCGATTGCCTCTACGGTAGGCTCCCGGCCCAGCTCCACCGCCAGTTGCTCTCGGGCACGTACGGCCCGTAGCGACAGCTCTTTTAGGGCGCGGCTGACCTTAACGGTACCGCCTTCCCGGAATAGTCGCCGCATTTCCCCCAGGATCAGCGGTACCGCATAGGTGGAGAACTGCAGTCCCCGTTCCGGCTCAAATCCGTCGGCGGCTTTGATAAGCCCTACACAGCCGGCCTGAAACAGATCGTCGTACTCTATGCCTCGACCTTTGAAGCGGTGGGCACAGGTGTGCACCAAACCGATATGGCGGCAGATGTATTCTTCTCTTGTTTCTTCAGCGGTGATCATGATGCCCCCTTGATCCGGGGGACTATGTACTTTTCCATGCTGACGGTGGTGCCCTTGCCCGGCTTGGAGCGAACCTTCAGCCGGTCGGTGAAGCTTTGCATCACCGAGAATCCTAGACCGGAGCGTTCGTCACCGCCGGTCGTGTAGAGGGGCTCCATGGCCTTTTCAATGTCGGGAATACCGCACCCCTTGTCCTTTACTTGTAAGGCGATGCGCCCATTGTCATACAATCGCATGATCAGGGTAATGGTCCCCAGCGCATCCGGATAGGCGTGAACGATGGCGTTGGTGACCGCCTCAGACACGGCGGTGCGCAGATCGGCCAGCTCATCCACGGCCGGGTCCATTTGTGCGGCAAAGGCCGCAACGGCGGCGCGGGCAAAGCCTTCGTTAGCAGAACGGCTCAGGAAGGTCAGCCGCATTTCATTGATCGGTTTCATTGTCATCCATCCTTTCTTTTTCCCACAAGGGGAGGTTGTCCATGCCGGCCAAGCGTATGACCGTTTCCATCCGTGGGGAAGCTCCTCGGATACGCAGGGTACCGCCCAGCGACCGGCTCAGTCGGTAGCGTCCCATGATTAGGCCGATCCCCGAGCTGTCCATAAAGGTCAGCCCGGACAGATCCAACACCAGCAAGGGGCATCGCTCCTGCAGCAGCACCTCGTCGATCCGTGAGCGAATATCCCCGGCGCTGTGATGATCCAGCTCGCCCGAGAGATGCGCCACCAGCGCATGGGGTTGTCGCTCCAGTTCCAGTTGCATCATACCTTCATCCTCTCTTATGCTATAATTACCGATTTTTTCCTCCCTATACGTAAAAAAGACAAAGCCTCTACCCTATAAGGATAAAGGCTTTGTCCTGATTATTTGCGCAAAAGCCGGTGTCGTATACCGACTTTGTTTGGCAAAGGGATGCTTATTTTGTCAGAAGGCATACCGCATGGGCGGCAATGCCCTCCATACTGCCGGTAAACCCTAACCCCTCCTCCGTGGTGGCTTTAATGCTTACAGAGGTGGCAGGCAGCTCACAGGCGGCGGCAAGGCGCGCACGCATGGAGGAGATATGCGGCTTAAGCTTGGGCTGTTGCGCCAGCACGGTGGCGTCAATGTTGGCCACCGTATACCCGGCGCGGCGGATGTGGGCTATCACCTGAGTAAGCAGGCCAATGCTGTCGGCACCGGCGTAGGCCGGGTCGTTATCCGGGAACAGTCCGCCGATGTCGCCCAGGGCGGCCGCCCCTAACAGCGCATCCATGATGGCGTGGGTGAGCACATCAGCATCGGAGTGCCCGAGCAAGCCCTTGTCGTGGGGGATGGTGACACCGCCCAATATCAAAGGACGTCCCTCTACCAGACGGTGTACATCATAGCCGTGGCCGATACGCATGGTGTCACGCTCCTTCTTGTCCGTGGTAAGGATGGCCTGCGCCAGCAGGACGTCTTCGGGGGTGGTCAGCTTCAGGTTGGTTTCCAATCCGGGGACCAGCTGCACCGGGTGACCGGCCATCTCCATCAGCCGGCAATCATCCGTAGCATCCAATCCAGCGTTGACGGCGGCTTCCATGGCCGCCTTGTAGGCGGTGGCGGCAAACACCTGAGGAGTCTGCACCCGCCACAGATCGGTGCGGTCGACGGTAGCGGTAATGACGCCTTTTTCGTCTGCCTTCTTTAGTGTGTCCTTGACTTGAACAGCCACGGCGGCGGCACCGGTGAGGGCGGCGGTGGCAATGACCTGCTCGACAGTCTCCGGCGTGACCAGCGGTCGTGCACCATCGTGAATGCCCACCAACGTGGTTTCTGCAGGCAGTAGTTTCAGCCCGTTTTGCACCGATTGTTGACGGGTGTCACCACCGGACACCACGTGGCGCAGCTTGGTGATGCCGTTGGCGGCTGCCATGAGCGCAAAATCAGCTTTGTCCTCCGGCCGGGCAATGAGCAGGATCTCATTGATGGCATCCACCTTCTGCATGGTCAGCAGGGTGCGTAACAGCACCGGTTTGCCGTCCAGGAGAATGGATTGTTTGGGTTGTCCCATCCGGGTGGAATGCCCGGCGGCGGCGATCATCATCACGGTATAGGACATAGCGGCCTCCTTTGGGTTTGGTTTATACTACCGAGAAAGTACCGAGAAAGACACCAGATTTTGATAGCCGATGAAGGAAGGCGTGCGTGTGTAGATCGGCTCTTCCAGCTGGGCGATACGGTCAATGTGCCCTTCCAGATATGCTTCAATAGTGCGTTGGGCGCTGCGCAGACGTTCCTTGATACCGCCATTGCGCAGATCCACTACATCAAAGCCGAAGGGCTTGTTGTCGTGATGCCACTCGGCACGATGGGCTTCGTGATAGGCCTCCAGAGCCTCCAGCGTGGCAGGAATACGCTCTTCGGCGATGGTGCGCAGCGTGTCCCTGTCGCCCGTGTCATAGGCCTGACGGATATCCTTGGATAAGGTAGCCTTCAGACTCAGCAGACGGCACAAAGCACGGCTGGTACGGAAAATATACTCAAACTGTCCGCCATCCGCCTGTTCCAGACGGCGTGCCTTCTCTGCGTATTCCTCGGTGTATTCCGGCAGAATGTGAGGATCCATAATGCCGTGAAGGGGATCGTTGTAAAACAGATGGAAGGATTCCAGATGAGCCTCGTACTGTAGGTTGACACCGGAGATCCGGTTTGGCTCATCCAACAGCAGGAAGGTATCAAAGGGCAGATGGAAGGTCTCTTCAAACCGTTCCTTTACCCAATCCCGATCCTCGCCTTTAGCATAGCAGTATTCTGCGTACTGCTGCAGGGTGGTCATGACCGAGAAGTGGGAACACAAGGCGCCATGATCGCCCCAGGCGGTGGCGATGACCAGGGGGAGTCGATCCTCCCGGCACAGCGGCAGCTGCACGTCGTTAGCGCCAAGGGAGTAATAGTTGCGAGGAGCAAGGCTCGCCCACTTCCATGCGCCACCGGCAAACGCCACCGGCCTCCCCAGCTTGTGGTGACAATCCAGCATATGACGCACCATTTTTTTATCGTAATTGTAGTAATCCCAGTATACGGTGGTCACGCCCTCCGGCACCATCTCCACCACGTGCTGGGGGATCTCTCCCTCATCGGTGTAGTACCAGGGGAATCCGGAGGTGCGGAAGAACATATCGCTCCAGATCATGGGAGCAAAGTCGTACTCCTGACACATGCCAACGACCTTGTTAAGGTGTTCTAAGAAAATCTCGGCGCTGGGGCGGTAGCCGTGCTGTGTCAGATAGGCTCCCCGACCGATGCCGTGCGCCTCGTCCATGCCGATGTGGATGCGCTTGGAACGAAAACACTCTCGACAGGTACGCAGCATGGCGTCGATCAGCTGATACGTACCGTCAGCACCCACCAGCAGGATGTGCTCGTCTTCCTTGATACCGTTAAAGTCCGGCCACTTGAGGGCGGCGGTCAGATGCCCCAGCACCTGGATGCAGGGGATGACCTCAATGCCGTAAGAGGCGGCATAGTCGTCGATCTCTTTGAGTTCAGCATGGCTGTACCGGCCGCGCATATGGCCAAAGGCCGGGTACTCCGGGATCTCGTAGGTGTCCTCGGTGTACAGCATAAAGGCGGTAAATCCCATCAACGCCAGATAACGGATCATCCGCTTGGCGGCATCCATATGCAGTACGGCATTACGGGAACAGTCACTCATCAGACACAGATCCTCGTGAGCCGGGCGCTCTGCGTAGGTGCCGTCCTTTCCCACGTGGGAGGGGAGCATGGTCAGTAAACGGAAGAATTCGGGAATTTTATGGTAGGATAACGTGATGTCATCACCGTTCACCACCAGCTCAGGGCCGTTCTCGTTCTGCCGGACGGTGACCGGAATGCCGTCCTCGCCTACGGAAAACGAGAGCAAGGGGAGTATATCCTCCAGCGGTTGCTTAAGGGCAGTCGGAAGATTAACAAAGGTGATTTTCATAAGGTCATACCTCCTGACGGTGGGTGTTTTATTGCCGCCATTATAGCATATCCTTTATGGTGAAACAAGGTACAATTGTATGAAAAAATATTCAAAATCGTTTAATATGGCCCGTTTCCCTACTTTAAAGACGAAAAGACCGCTGCGGCGGTCTTTTCGTTTAGCTTAGATAGAAATTTCTGCAGCCATGCGGAAGGCGTCCATGTCAAAGGGCTTTTTCATCTCCAGCGCTTCGGTGATATCGTAGTCACACAGCACGCTGTTGCGGATGGCGACCACGCGCTCGCTCTTGCCCTCCTCCAGCAGATGCACCGCATAGTGCCCCATGCGGCTGGCCAGAATACGGTCGCGGGCCGAAGGAGTTCCACCGCGCTGTACGTGCCCCAGTACGGTGGCACGGGCCTCCACACCGGTGGCCTCCTCGATCTTTTTGGCCAGCTCGTCCACGTGGCCAACACCTTCGGCCACGATAATGATGAAGTGCTGTTTGCCGGTTTTGGCAATTTCCTTCATCCGTTCCACCACATCTCGCTGGAAATCGTATTCCACCTCAGGCACCAGAATGCTGGTAGCACCAACGGCGATGCCGGCGTTCATGGCCAACCAGCCAGCGTGACGTCCCATAACCTCTACCACGCTGCAACGGTCGTGAGATTGGGAGGTATCACGCAGACGATCCACCATCTCTACCACCGTATTGGTGGCAGTATCATAGCCGATGGTCTCGTCACAGCACCCGATATCGTTATCGATGGTACCGGGGATAGCAATACAGGGGATGCCCCGGGCGGTCAGGTCACGGGCGCCACGGAAGGAACCGTCGCCGCCAATGACGATGACCCCATCAATGCCGTGACGGCGGCAGGTGTCGACTGCCTTTTGCATGCCCTCTTCGGTACGGAACTCGGGGCTGCGGGCGGTGTACAGCACCGTGCCGCCGCGATGGATGATATCCGATACCGTGCGCAGGGTCATGGGGATAAGCTCGTCGTGAATCAGACCGTTATAGCCGCGCACCGAGCCAAACACTTCTATGCCTTCGTGCAGTGCAGAGCGTACCACAGCACGCACAGCCGCATTCATGCCCGGAGCGTCTCCGCCACTGGTCACAACAGCAATTTTTTTCATAGGGCAGTCTCTCCTTACTACTTGGTAACGGGTGTATAGGCTTGTTCCTATATTACCCCATTTTTACCCTTATATTTTATCCTCCAACACCCGCAATGACAATGGATTTTTTTACCTGACAGATGGATTTTTGTTGCATTCTGTCGTATCTTTGTGATAACATTTCGAGAAAAATATGATAAAATTGTCCAAAAAATCTTTACAATTCATATGTTTTTTAGTATAATAATATCATAAATAAGGGCGTAACGCCGTATAATACACCACGCAAGGAGGTTTTTTATATGAAAAAAGGGACCATCATCACCATTGGCCGGCAATGTGGCAGCGGCGGTCATGAGGTGGGTAAAAAATTGGCCGCCAAGCTGGGGGTTCCTTTCTATGATAAGGAGCTGTTGCGCCTGGCCGCTGAGCAAAGCGGTCTGGCGCCGGAAAACTTTGATATGTACGATGAGGTGCCTACCAGCAGCTTGCTGTATTCCCTATCCCTGGGTAACTATGGTATGGCTATGGGCCAGTATGATATGCCCATCCATCAGAAGATCTTTCTGGCGCAGTTTGACACCATCCAGAAGCTGGCAGACAAGGGGGAGAGCTGCGTGATCATCGGCCGTTGTGCGGACTATGCGCTGGCCAAACGAGAGCAGGTCATCAACGTGTTTTTGCGCGCTGATCCCAAGGCAAGGGTGGAGCGCTTGGTACAGCAGTATGCCGACCTTAATGCCAAAAAAGCGGCGGATCAGATGGTTAAAACCGACAAGCGCCGGGCGGCCTATCACAACTTCTACGCCGATACCCGGTGGGGGAGCCCGGACAGCTACGACCTGATGATCGATTGCCTTAAGACCGGCATTGACGAGACGGTGGAGCTGTTGGCGACTTACGCCGCCTTGCGATTCCCCGATTGATAGAGAGTCATAAAAAGCCCTCCTGCGGCATTGCCGCAGGAGGGCTTTTGGTGTGCGTTACAGCCCGTTCTGCATCCGGGCGGCGGTGATGGTGTTTTTGAGCAGCATGGCGATGGTCATAGGGCCGACACCGCCGGGTACCGGGGTGATGGCGCCGGCAATGGGTTCCACGGCGGCGTAGTCAACGTCACCGCAGAGCTTACCGTTCTCATCTCTGTCCATTCCCACATCGATGACCACGGCGCCGGGCTTGACCATGTCTGCTGTGACAAATTTGGGCTTGCCTACAGCGGCTACCAAAATATCCGCCCGTCGGCAGATGTCCGCCAGCCCCTTAGTACGAGAGTGGCAGATGGTCACGGTACCGTTCTCGTGCAGCAGGAGCATGGCCATGGGCTTACCCACGATATTGCTGCGGCCGATGACCACGCATTCTTTCCCCTCCACCGTCACACCGGCACGGTGGATAAGCTCCATCACACCGGCAGGGGTGCAGGGGAGGAACCGATGGTCACCGATCATGATATGTCCCACGTTGGCGGCATGAAACGCATCCACATCCTTGTCAGGAGAGATGGCGGCAATGACCGCCTTGTCGTCCAGATGCCGCGGCAGAGGCAGTTGGCAAAGAATACCGTGAATATCGGTACGGGCATTAAGCTCCTCTACCTTGGCCAGCAGTTCTTCTTGGGTGGTTGTGGCAGGCATATTGATCTGCTCTGCATACAGGCCGGCTTCGAGGCAGGCCTTTTGCTTGTTGCGCACGTAGGTGCAGGAGGCCGGATCCTCACCCACCAGGATCACCGCCAGACCGGGAGTGACCCCTTGGACGGTCAATGCCGCGGCTTCGGCGGCTACTTCAGCTCGGATGACAGCGGCAATGGCTTTGCCGTCAATGATGTTCGCCATTGTTTATTCCTCCTTTTTGTCCTCTTGCCCGGCTTCGACGGGTTCACTCTCATCCTCTTGGACCGATTCGGTGGTCGTCGTTTCTTCTTCGTGATCCAATCCGCTGATGATGCTCTTCTTGAGATCAGGCACCTCATCCCCCTGCTCCAGCACCAGCTCTTTGGGCAGTGCGTTTTGACGCCGCCACAGGATAAAGGGCAGTATCACACCCAGCAGAATGGCCAGGACGGCTACCAGCTGAGAGGTGCGCATGGTACCGGCCATGAGGCTGTCGGTGCGCAGGCCTTCGATGAAGAAGCGACCGGCACCGTACCATACCAAGTATCCGCAGAAGATCTGTCCTTTAAACTTATATAGCCGTTTGGACAGGATATGTAACAGCACAAATCCCAGGATGCACCACAGCGATTCGTACAGGAAGGTGGGATGCACCGGTTGCATAACGTCGTAATACTCGTGAGCGTGGGTCCCTTCCTGAATGATGTCACCGGTCATACCCCAAGGCAGGGTGGTGTTGCTGCCGAAGGCTTCCTGGTTGAAAAAGTTGCCCCAGCGCCCCACCGCTTGACCGATGAGGAAGCCCAGCGAGGCCAGGTCGGCCATGGCAAAGAAGGAGAGCTTGCACAGCTTGCACATAAGGATGCCGGTGAGGAAGGCGGCAATGATACCGCCATAGATACCCAGGCCACCCTTCCACACCTGCAGGATGGTGATGGGATTATCCAGATACATCTGCAGATCCGGACTGAACAGAATAAAGTACAGCCGGGCACCCACAAAGCCCATAAGGGTGCAGACAAGCACGGCATCGATCATCTTATCCGGATTGACCCCGAAGTGACCGGCCCGGCGAATGCCGTAGATGACCGCCAGTAAAAAGCCGATGGCGATGAGTACTCCGTACCATTTGATTTGAAGCCCAAACAAGGAAAACCCTTCGCTGATGTTGAATTGCCAGTCAAGGGAAGGGAAGGCGATCCAATGAGAGGCTGTTGATAAAAGTGGCATAATCTTTCGTCCTTTCTATGTACCTCGGTCATTGGGGGACAATGACCGATAAGGTGCGATGTTCGGTAGGGATGCGCCGACGGATCTGCTCTGTCAGCTCTTGCGCTGTCAGGGTGGCGATGGCGTCCAGCTCCCCCAGAGGGGGGATGCCGTCCAGGACGTTGCTGAGCAGCATTTCACCGCAGGTGGTAGCATCATCCAGTTCAGCCAGCAGACGGCCGTATATCGCCCGTCGTACCTCTTCCATGCGCTGTTCGTCCACCCCGTCTGTTTGCAGACGGGTAAGCTCCGCACAGATAGCCGCCTCAACCGCATCCGGATCGGCGGATTCTCCTCCAAACAGCCAGACGCCGTAGCCCGGGCCGTTGAAATACTCGGTACCAAACTGGTCGTTAATGAGCTGTTTCTCCATTAATTCGCTGTAAAGGTCAGAGCCTTTACCAGCTACCAACTCCAGGATCAGCAAGGCACCGGCAACGGTGGCGGCGCTGGGCTGTACCACCGGCTCCTTCAAACCCAGATAGAACAGCGGTGCCGCTACCGGCATGGCTTCTTCCACCCGGGCTTTAAGCACGGTATTCGGTTCATCCACGGTGAAGGGAGCCGGGAGGATATCCGGGGCCGGCTTCAAATGACGATCGGCGGCGGCCATTACCTCCTCGGGGGTGATCTTACCGGCGACCACCAGCACCATATTGTGCAGGTTGTAGTACTGCTCATAGCAGCGATACAGCAGGCGGTCGGTGATATGGGAGATGGATTCCACCGTACCGGCAATGTCGATGCGCACCGGATGGGTGTGGTACATCCCTTGCAGGAGGTTAAACAGCACCCCTCGTCCGGGATCGTCCTCGCACATGCGGATCTCCTGACCGATGATGCCTTGCTCCTTCTGTACCGTCTCGGGGGTAAAGTAGGGCTTTTGCACAAAGTCCAGCAGGATATCCAAGGAGGCCACCACATTGTCGGTGGCCTGGAACAGATATGCGGTGCGTTCAAAGCTGGTGTAGGCGTTGGCGGAGGCACCGGTGGCGGCAAACAGCCGGAAGGCGTCGCCTTCTTCGCTTTCAAACAGCTTGTGTTCCAGATAGTGGGCGATGCCGGCCGGTACCTCCTCGGTGCCGCCGTTGGGGGTGGGGAGGGTGTTGTACACCGACCCATACCGGGTGGCAAACACAGCGTAAGCGGAACAGGCCCCTTCTTGCGGCCATACCAGAATATCCAGGCCGGAAGGATGGGTGGTGCGGTAGATGGTATCCCCGGTCAGGGGATGGGTCATGGTTTGCATCATACGGTGGCCTCCTCATCCTCAGGGTGTAGCAGATAGACGCTGTCCAGATGCACCGTCCGGGCAGCACGGCAGACCTCGTCACGGGTCACGGCCGCCAGGGCAGCTACCGTATCCTTCGGGGTGGTATAGCGATCGTAGAGGGTCTGGGAAAGGTACCAAGCCTCCCGATCAGCCGGCGTTTCATCCATGGCGGCAAATCGCTGGATAAGACTGCGTCGGGCATCCTCCAGCTCGTCATCGGTAAAAATGCCTTCCCGGATGGCCTCCAGCTGCCGCAGTATTTCATCCTTGGTACGTCCGGCATCGGCTGTCTCCACACCGCTGTCAATGAGCATAACACCGTGGAAACGGTCATAGGTGGAGGCGCAGTAGTAGCACAGGCTTTTTTCTTCCCGTACGTGCCGGAACAGCAGGGAGGAGGGGCACCCACCCAGCAGGGTGTTCATCAGCCGGGCGGCCATGACCGGGCCATGCGGTTCGGTAGCGGCAATGCGCAGTCCCAGCACCAGCTTGGCTTGCTTTAACGGCATTTTCTCGGTCAGACGGTCCTCTTTAAAGGTAAATGCATCGGCAGGCTTCGGCTTGACCACACGCCGGGGAGGCAGGGCGGCAAACCGCTGCCGGATGGCATCCGCCAGCGCAGCGCCGTCCCCTTCGTCCTGGTAGATGAAATGAATGCGAGCAGTAGCCAGCAGGGTGTCCAGCGCTTGTACCGCATCACGGGGTGTTAGAGCAGACACGGTATCAACCGTGCCGCAGGGATTGACACTGTAGGGGTCGTTGGGGCAAAGCAAGCGTTCGCACTGATGACGGGCATACTGACGCTTATTGTTGATCTCCGCATGCAGACGCTCCAGCAGGATGCGCTTTTCCTGCGCAAAGTCCGCTTCCCGGAATGCGCCGTTTTCCTGCATGGGGTCCAACAGCAGATCCAGCAACAGCCGGGCGGCCTGCTGTGCCAGATTCTCCTTGTGCAGGGTGTACTGTTGCCGCAGATAGCTGATGGAGAGGCAGATGACCTGCCATTGCCCCAGCCGCAGGGTGTCCGCCTGAACGGTAGCGCCGTATAAGCTATCCAGCCGCCGGTTAAAGGCGGTGACGGTGGGGTATTCCCGACAGCAACGGGTCAACAGCCCCGGCAGGATGGCGTACTGGGCGGCGGTGGCTTCACGCAGAGGCACCGCCAGCACGGCGGCCAATCGCCCGGTACGGAATCCGCCGTCCGGCAGATGAAGCAGGGTGATATCCTGCGGCAGTTGCATGACATTTGGTTGCATAGTTTATCTCCTTATATATGGATAGGGTTAGTTTTTACCGTGGTGGCCGATTTATGCCTTCAGCATAGCCACGGTGATATCCCCGGCCAACTGTCCGGCATAGACCTCCAGCTCGTCAAAGGATACATTAGCTTGATGCTCCGCCAGATCGGAGATCACCCGCAGGATGGCAAAGGGAACGCCGTTAGCACAGGCGGTTTGAGCGATGGCGGCGCCTTCCATCTCGGTAGCGGCGGCGTCAAACTGCCGGATAATATGGGCTTTTAAATCGCTGTCGTCCACAAAAATATCGCCGGAGGCGATGGTGCCGGTGATGGCTTTGCTGCCGGCCGGCAACACCTGCTCGGCGGCCGCCAAAGCCAGATGGCACAAGGCCTTGTCCGCTTCAAAGACGGTGGGACGGCTGTCGTCCTCGCCGTGCATATACCCGGGTGCGTGCCCGAAGGCGGTCAGGTCAAAGTCGTGCTGTACCGCGCCGGTGGCAACCACCAGGTCCTTGACGGCCAGCCGGGTATCCAGTCCGCCGGCCATACCGGTGTTGATGAGCGCCGTTACCCCAAAACGATCGACGAGCATCTGGGCGGTGATGGCGGCGGCTACCTTACCGATGCCACTCTTGACCACCACGACATGTTGACCGGCCAGCTTTCCTTGCGTAAATAGTCGTCCGGCCACTTCCACCGGTCGGGTATCGGTCATACGGGCAATGAGGTTCTGCACCTCGGAATCCATGGCACCGATGATACCGTAGATCGCCATAGAGACCACCTTCCTTCCGCATAAGTGTTGATCACCATGTATCGTACCATATTTTTCAAAGAAGTGCAACGGTTTTTCGCAGATGACTTGCACCAAAGTACAATATGTGATACAATAAAAAATAAGATTAACGAAGGAAGGGGAGGTTTCCGTGCCCAAAAAGCCACATCAGAAGCAGAAGCTACTGCATCTCTTGGATATCTTACAGCGTGAGACAGACGAAGAACATCCCTTGACTTTGGAACAGCTGCGCCAGGCATTGGCCGCCCGGGGCATTGAGGCGGAACGTAAAAGCCTCTATGACGATCTGGAACAGCTGCGGCTGTACGGCGCCGACGTGCTGACGGTACGGGATCGCACCGTGCGGTATTACATCGGCGCCCGGGATTTTGATCTGCCGGAATTACGGCTGTTGGTGGATGCGGTGCAATCCTCCCGGTTTATCACCGTGCGCAAAAGCCGCGATCTCATCGGCAAGCTGGAGACCTTGTGCAGCCGCCATCAGGCGGTGCTTTTACAGCGGCAGTTGCTGGTCACCGGCCGCATCAAGACCATGAACGAGAGCATTTACTATAACGTGGATGCTCTGCAGGAGGCGGTGGCCGCCGATCGACAGATCACCTTTCAGTATTTTGAGTGGACGATGGGAAAGGAACGCCATCTGCGCCGGGAAGGTGCCCGTTATTTGGTCAGCCCGTGGGCGCTGACTTGGGATGATGAAAACTATTATCTCATCGGATACGAGGAGGATCGACAGATGATCCGCCATTATCGGGTAGATCGGATGCTGCATATCGAGGTGACGGATCATCCCCGGAAAGGGGCGGAAGCCTTTGAGGCGCTGGATACGGCGGTGTACGCCCGCAAGACCTTCGGCATGTTCTCCGGACAGGAGGTGCCGGTGGCGTTGCATTGCGCCCCTTGGATGGCCGGCGTGATTATCGACCGATTTGGGCAGGATGTCATCATGTATCCCGACGGCGACGGCTTTCGCGTCCGGGTGCCGGTGACGGTCAGTCCTTTGTTTTTTGCCTGGTTAGCCGGATTTGGCGCCGATGTAACGGTGCTGGAGCCGGCTGATGTGGCGGAGGAATACCGGAACCATTTGCGTACCATATTGGCGTCTTACGATGTGGGTGAGGTGTGATATGGAGTACACCCTTATCCGTTCCTCTCGTCGCACGCTATCGCTGGAAATTGCTCCGGATTTGACGGTGCTTGTGCGTGCTCCGCATCTCTGTGGAAAGGGACGTATCGACCGCTTTGTGGAGGCCCATCGGGATTGGATTGACCGGCATATGGCAGCGGCGCAACGCCGCCAAAAGGCACAGCAGGCACGTCAGGTGTCAGCGGAAGAGGAGGCTCGCCTGCGCTGCTTGGCGCAGGCGTATATTCCTCAACGGGTGGCCGTCTTTGCCCGGCAGATGGCGGTTGCCCCTGCCGGCGTGCGGATCACATCGGCGCAGAAGCGCTTTGGCAGCTGCAGCGGGAAGAATAGCCTGTGCTTTTCCTGGCGACTGATGCAGTACCCACCGGAGGCGGTGGATTATGTGGTGGTACACGAGCTGGCGCACGTGATTCACCATGATCACAGTGCCGCTTTTTGGGCGCTGGTGGAGAAGCACATGCCGGATTATCGACAGCGCCAAGACCTGTTACGGGACTAAGTATACGACGGATATGTGTTAACTGCGTGAAATGAGGTGAACGGAATGAAAATTAGACTTTGGCCGTTGTTGCTGGCCATACTGCTTTGCTGTACCGGCTGTAGCTTGGATGTGGAAAATTTTCTGCAGCCTCCTTTGGCCCAGGAGGAGCAGCAGGCCATCCGTGAAGCGCTGGAGACCTATATCCGTGATACCGGCAATTCCGGCATCCGCTATACCTTGCAGTATCCCACCGAAGGGTTGTACACCTCTGCTTTTGTGGTGTGTGATGACCGGGGATATCCGGTGGAAAACGCAAAAGACGAAGCGGCTTTGGCGGTTGCCTTTTATGAGCTGAGTGCCACCAAGGAGCCGCACATCAACCTTCTTCGACGGGAGGGGGATATGTGGATATCGGTGGGCGATGTTATCGGATCCGGCACCGATGTGCTTCAGGTATCCTTTGGTGATCTGGACGGGGACGGTACCGCTGAACTGCTGACCGGCTGGAGCACATACAACAGCCGGGATCATCGGCTGATGGTGTTGTCGGTCAACCGCGGCCTGCAGCTGTTATCGGACGACCGGCTGTATACCAGTCTGGTGGTGTGCGATACCGACCAAAGCAAACGTGACCGTCTGCTGATGCTGCGCATCGGTGATGGCCACGAGGTGACAGCGACCCTGACAGACTTCCGCAACGGAGTGCTCAGCGAAGTGGGTCGGGTACGACTGGATGATTACATTCAACAGTTTGGCGTTACCAGTCTGTGTAAGCTGGGTGAAGACACCTACGGCGTGTACGTGGATGCCGCCAAGAGTGGCGGCACCATGGTGACCGAGCTTATTTGTTTTGATGAAACGACGGTGTACGCTCCCTTCTACAACAGCAGCAAGGGGGTGACCACGGTCACCGCCCGGCAATCCGGTCTGTCCCTGCGTGACGTGGACGGTGATGGTAAGGTGGAAATACCTATCGGCCAGTTCCTGCCCGGCTGGGTAGAGATGGAGGATGCGCCTTCCTCAGCGTGGCTGACGGTATGGCGGCGTTGGGATCTCGGCGGCAACTGGACGGATGTGATGCACACGGTGGTCAATACCACGGATGGGTATATGCTTATCTTGGATGAAACGCAGCAGCTGGATCTGACCACACGGTATGATGAAGGCACCCACACGCTGACGCTGGTAAACACCACCACCGGCAACGGATGGTTATCGGTGCGTCCGGTCGACGAGGAGGGGCTTCCTGCCGGATACGAGCTTCTGTCCAAGGCCACCCAGACCCGTACGGCGTATGCCGTGCGGTACGATAAGAAACGCCTGGACATGCAGAAGATACGCTATATGGTCTCGTTTGATTGAGAGGAATTAAGAATATGAAAAAAGTTTTAATTTGTGAGGATGAAGCCTCCATTCGCTCTTTTGTGGTGGTCAATCTGCAGAGAGCCGGTTACACGGTGGTGGAAGCCGCCAGCGGAGAGGAAGCGTTGCAGAAGTACGAGCAGGAGCCTGCGGTGCAAGTGGCGCTGTTAGATGTGATGCTCCCCGGCATAGATGGGTTTGAGACCTGCCGCTGTTTGCGCCGCATGAACAAGGATCTGGGCATTATCATGCTGACAGCGCTGTCGCAGGAAGCGGAAAAGGTGACCGGCTTGCAGAATGGGGCGGACGACTACGTGACCAAGCCCTTCAGCACAGCGGAGCTTATTGCCCGGGTGGACGCCTTGTATCGACGGGTGTCGGCGGCGCAAGGCCCCTCCGCCTACCGGGAGGAGATACAGAGTGGCGACCTGATTTTGAATCGCCGCACCCGGAGCCTGCAGGTGCATGACAGAACGGTGGAGCTGACCCAGGTGGAATACCAGCTCATGGAGTGCTTCCTGCAGCATCCCGGCGAGACCCTTGGCCGTGCCCGGTTGTTGGAGGCGGTGTGGGGCAGTGATTATTATGGCGACGACAAGATCGTGGATGTCAATGTACGGCGTCTGCGGATGAAGCTGGAGAAGGACCCGTCCAATCCGGTTTATATTCAAACGGTGTGGGGGCAGGGATACCGATGGAACGGTTAAACTTCTTGGTGCGCCCCGGACAGCGGCGCAGTCTGACCGGACGATGGTTTCGCAACGCCTTTGGTATCATCGTTATATTTCTGTTGCTGTTGGGGCTGCTGTTTGCCGGGATGATGCGCTTTTATTATCATCAAGGAGTACAAACGGCGCTGGAAAGCCGTGCGGAATTATATCAGCGCACCCTGGAGCTGTCCGAGGATGCCCAGAGCTTGCCTTGGGCGGCTCGCAGTCGGGAGCTGATTGCTTACTTTACCGACAAGGATAAGATGGAGCTGCAGGTGCTGGATGCCGATGGTCAGGTGTTGTTGTCCTCCACCGGCTTTGTGCCGACAGAGGACAGCCAACCGGAGGATTACCGACAGGCCCTGTCAGCGGAAAATGGACAAGGAGTCTGCGACGGCCGTAACAGCGCCGGAGAATCGGTGATGGCGCTGACGGTGCTGGAATCCGATACCAAAGGGCAGACTATCGGTGCGCTGCGCTACGTAGTATCCCTGACTCAGGTCAACCGCCAGGTCTGGCTGATGACCTTTCTGCTGTTTGGCGTGATGCTGCTCATCGTGTTTTTTGTGGCGTTGTCCGGCTCGTACTTTATCAATTCTATTGTTAATCCTGTGGCAGATATCGGACGTACCGCCCGGCGCATCGCTATGGGAGAATACGATGCCCGGCTGGAAAAACGCTACGATGACGAGATCGGCGATCTGTGCGATACCATCAACTTTATGGCAGGAGAGATCGGCGCCGCCGAAAAGGTGAAAAACGAGTTTATTTCCTCGGTATCTCATGAGCTGCGCACCCCCTTGACGGCTATCAAGGGCTGGAGCGAGACCCTGCAGGCATCGCCGGAGGATGCGCAGCTGACCGCACAAGGGCTGGCAGTTATCGGTAAGGAGGCCGATCGCCTGTACAGCCTGGTGGAAGAGCTGTTGGACTTTTCCCGTATGGAGAGTGGCCACATCAAGCTGCGTCGGGAACCGTTGGATGTATTGGCCGAGCTGGAGGAAGCGGTCTTCCTGTACGAAGACCGTGCCCGCCGGGCCGGCATCCGCCTGCAGTATTGTGAAGGTAAGGATCTGCCGCCGATCATCGGTGACGGTGACCGTCTCAAGCAGGTGTTTGTGAACCTGTTGGATAATGCGGTTAAATACTCCCATGAGGGGGACCGCATCCGGGTGGAAGCGGTGTCGGTGTCCCAGACGGTGCAGATCGTCATCAGCGATACCGGTATAGGAATCGCAGAGGAAGAACTGCCCCGTGTGCGGCAGAAATTCTATCAGGTGGACCCCGGCGCCTCCGGTTCAGGACTGGGTCTTGCGCTGGTAGATGAGATCGTACGTCTGCACGGCGGTACGGTGGATATTGACAGTCAATCCGGTGTGGGAACCACCGTTACGGTGACCTTGCCGGTTCTGGAAGGGGAAGAATAAGTGATGAAAGACAGTAAGGCGTGTCCACTCAAAAAGACCTCCATCGGTGGTCAGGCGTTGATCGAAGGTGTCATGATGCGTGGGCCGGAAAGGACCGCTATGGCGGTGCGTCACGTTTCCGGCGAGATGGTCACCGAGGAGTGGGATACCCCTCAGAATAACCGTCCTCGCTGGACCAAATGGCTATTTATCCGTGGGCTGTTTAACTTCGTAGACTCCTTGAAGGTGGGGTACAAATGCCTGATGCGTTCTGCTGAGCTGTCCGGACTGGACGAGGAGGAGAGCAAGCCGGCTGATCCTAAGGAGGAAAAGAAGGAAAGCGCTCTGCTCAAGCTGGTGATGATTCTGGGAACAGTGCTGGGCCTGGCGCTGTCGCTGGTGCTGTTTATGTGGTTGCCGATACAGCTGTTTTCGTGGCTGACAGCGGCCTTCCCTGGGCTGGAAAAGCCCTATCTGCGCGGTATTTTTGAGGGCGTCCTGCGGATCCTCATCTTCTTGTCTTACATGCTGCTGGTGTCCCGGATGAAGGATATTCGCCGTACCTTCCAGTATCATGGCGCTGAGCATAAGTCCATCTTCTGTTATGAAAAAGGCTTGCCCCTCACGGTGGAGAATGTGCGTCAACAGCGTCGGTTTCATCCCCGGTGCGGCACCTCGTTTATGATCCTGATGTTGTTGGTGGGCATCATTATATCCATTCTTATCCCTATACAAAACACCCTGCTGCGCACGGGCGTCAAGCTGCTGCTGTTGCCGCTGTCGGTGGGGGTGGGCTACGAGCTGATTAAGCTTGCCGGTCGGCATGACAACCGGCTGACCCGGGCGATTTCCGCACCTGGCGTCTGGATGCAGCATCTGACCACCAAGGAACCGGATGACAGCATGATCGAATGTGCCATCACCGCCCTGCAGGCGGTGGTTCCGGAGGACCCGGAGAGTGACCGGTGGTGACCCGACAGCAGTGGTGGCAGACAGCGCAGGAACGACTGCGGCAGGCTGGCTGTGAGGATGCCGCTTTTGATGCACTCTGTCTGTTGGAGGACCGAGGCGGTCTGCCTCGGGGAAGGCGCCCGGACGACACCCCTTTGGAAGAGTCTGCCTTGACCGAGCTCAATGCAGCGCTGGCAAAACGCGCGGACGGATACCCCTTACAGTATCTGCTGGGGGAATGGGACTTCTTGGACCTGACCCTGCGGGTAGGGGAAGGGGTGCTCATTCCCCGTCCGGACACCGAGGTGCTGTGCGAAGCGGTGGCCGCCCGTCTGGGGCCGTCCTCTCGGGTGTTGGACCTATGTGCCGGCAGCGGATGCGTGGGACTGGGGGTAGCGTCTCTGCGCCCGGATGTCACGGTGACAGCAGTGGAGCTGTCCGAGCAGGCTCTGGTGTATCTGCAGGAGAATGTGGCACGCTATCCCCGACTGCAGGTATCCCCTCGCCGGGGGGACGTGCTTACCGATGCCGCCGATTATCCCGTCGGCTATGAGGCGGTGGTTTCCAACCCACCGTATATCCCCACCGGTGATCTGGATGGCTTGATGCGAGAGGTACAGCATGAGCCGCGTATGGCGCTGGATGGCGCTGAGGACGGCCTGCTGTTCTACCGGGTTATCGCAGACGAGTGGACGACCAGGCTGGTACCTGGTGGCGTGTGCGCCGTGGAAGTGGGTGCCGGTCAGGCGCCGGATGTGGCGGCGCTGTTTGCCGCGGCCGGCCTTGTTGACGTGACGGTGATTCCCGATTACGCCGGCATCGATCGGGTGGTTTTAGGGGTCAAAAAATAAAAAACAAACAAATGTTCGAAAATCTATTGCATTTTTCGAAAGAATGGTGTATGATAAGAACAACACAGAGAGTTCCCGGCAGTGAACGGGGACGCGCAGGAGGTAATGACCATGGCTGTCAAGGCAGAAAAGACCAAGAAATCCCCCGATAACAGCGAACAGAGCGAACGCCGCAAGGCGCTGGATATGGCGTTGGCGCAGATCGAGAAGCAGTACGGCAAAGGCACCGTTATGCGTTTGGGCGAAAACGTTAAGATGAACGTGGATGCCATTCCTACCGGCTCTATGGCGCTGGATGCTGCGCTGGGTATCGGCGGTTTGCCCAAGGGGCGTATTGTGGAGATCTACGGGCCAGAGGCCTCCGGTAAGACCACGCTGGCCTTGCATGTCGTGGCCGAAACGCAGAAAAAAGGCGGCGAAGCCGCTTATATTGACGTGGAGCATGCGTTGGATCCGGTCTACGCCCGTGCTTTGGGTGTGGACGTGGATTCCCTGCTGGTATCCCAGCCGGATACCGGTGAACAGGCCCTGGAGATCATGGAAGCCTTGATCCGTTCCGGCGCTGTGGATGTGGTGGTGCTGGATTCGGTGGCGGCGCTGGTGCCTCGGGCGGAGATCGAGGGCGAAATGGGTGATGCTCATGTGGGCCTGCAGGCGCGCTTGATGTCCCAGGCGATGCGTAAGCTGGCGCCGGCGGTGTCCAAATCCAATTGCTTGGCGCTGTTTATCAATCAGCTGCGCATGAAGGTGGGCGTGGTGTACGGCAACCCGGAGGTGACCTCCGGCGGTAATGCGCTCAAGTATTATGCGTCGGTGCGTCTGGATGTACGCCGTACCGAGACGCTTAAGAGTGGTGCGGATGCTATCGGCTCCCATACCCGTGTTAAGGTGGTCAAGAATAAGCTGGCACCGCCCTTCAAGCAGGCGGAGTTCGACGTGCTGTACGGTATCGGCATTTCCCGTGACAGCGAGCTGGTTGACCTGGCCGTGAAGCTGGATATCATCGAAAAATCCGGTTCTTGGTTCTCTTACAAGGGAGAGCGCCTGGCACAGGGCCGTGACAACGTCCGGGATCTGCTGCGTGGCGATGCGGCGCTGTCGGCGGAGATAGAACAGCTGGTACGTGAGAACATCGATAAGGTGGTGCCCGGCGCCCGTCCGGCGGTGTCGGTGGCGCCGGCTCCGGTGGAGATCCCTCTGGAAGCGGCACAGCAGGTGTCTGCTCCGGCGGCGAAGGCGCAGATCGATATCGTGGTTGACGAAGAATAACAAGGCCAAGAGGGGCAGAGGGGACTCTGCCCCTCTTTTGAGGTGATAGCATGGTGATTACCGAAGCACGGCGGTTGCGCCGGCATTTATACCAGCTGGTGCTGGACGGAACGGAGGGCCCACAGGTGGATGTGCGCACCTTCGATGAGTCCTCCTACAGGGTAGGGGGTCACATTACCCCTTCTGAGCTGGAATCGCTGGTGGCCCGGTCGCAGTATGACCGGGCACACGACAAGGCACTGTATCTGCTGGGCTTGAGGGACTACGCCTGCAAGGAGCTGGAGCGTAAGCTGTGCAGCGATGCCCCTGCGGAGGTGGCACAGGCGGTGGTCAGCCGTTTGCGTGAGGTAGGTCTGCTTAATGACGAAACTTACGCTACCCGGGCGGCGGCCAGCTTATCCGCCTATAAGCAGTATCCTCGCCGCCGGGTGGAACAGGAGCTGGTGCGGCGCGGCGTTTCCCGGGAACTGGCGCACGAGGCGGCTGCTCAGACTGAAACGGAGGATTTTCAACAAGCACTTGCAATACTGAGGAAAAAGTATTATAATAAACTGAATGATCGCGATTCCCGGCAAAGGGCAGCGGCGGCGCTGGTGCGGCGCGGCTTTTCCTACGGCGCCATCCGGCAGGCGATGGAAGCACTGGGAGCGCAGAATGAGCTCGAGGAGCAGGAAGCTTATGACTAAAGTAGGGATGGTATCCCTTGGATGCCCCAAGAATCAAATGGACGCCGAATTAATGCTGGCGCGGTTAGAGAAGGCTGGTTTTCGCATCACGGCGGAAAGCGGTCTGGCCGACGTGGTTATTGTGAACACCTGCGGCTTTATCGAGGATGCCAAGAAGGAATCCATTGAGAACATATTGGAATTTGCTCAGCTAAAAAAAGAAGGGCAGATCAAGAAGATTTTGGTCACCGGCTGTCTGGCGGAACGGTATCAGCAGCAGCTGGTAGCCGAGATCCCCGAGTGTGATGGCGTACTGGGTCTGGGCGCCAACGCCGATATCGTAGAAGCGGTCAACAAGGCGCTGGAAGGGGAGCCCTGCTATCGGTTTCCTCCCAAGAGCGATTGGGTGCTGGACGGTGACCGTCTGTTGACCACCCCGCATTTTTTTGCCTATCTTCGTATAGCGGACGGGTGTGACAACCGGTGCACCTATTGCGCCATTCCCTCCATCCGTGGCGGCTTGCGCAGTCGCCGGATGGACACTCTGGTGGACGAAGCACGCCAGCTGGTAGCCGGTGGGGTGAAGGAGCTGGTGCTGGTAGCACAGGATACGACCGTGTACGGCCTTGATCTGTATGGGGAATATCGTCTGCCCCAGCTTCTCCGGGAACTGTGTGCCATCGACGGCCTCCACTGGATTCGTCTGCTGTACTGCTATCCGGAGCATATCACCGATGAACTGCTGGAGGTTATGGCCAGCGAGGAGAAGGTGTTGCCTTATGTGGATATGCCCATCCAGCACGCCAGCGGCGCTGTCCTGCGGCGGATGAACCGCCCGGGTGATCGGGATAGCCTGACCGCCCTGGTTGCCCACATGCGGCAGAAGGTGCCGGGGATCACCCTGCGCACCACCGTGATGACCGGTTTCCCCGGCGAGACCAAGCAGGATTTCCGGGAGCTGTGTGAGTTTATCAAGGAAGCGAAGTTTGATCGGCTGGGTTGCTTTGCTTATTCTCCGGAGGAGGGTACACCGGCGGCAACCATGCCAGATCAAGTGTCCAATAAGCTGAAGGAACGCCGCCGCGATATGGTGATGGAGGAGCAGACCCGTCTGATGGATGCGGCTAATGCTGCCAAGGTAGGGCAGGAGCTGACCGTACTGGTGGAAAGCTTCGACAAGTACGCGGAGTGTTGGTTTGGCCGCAGTCAAGCCGACGCCCCCGACATTGACGGCAAGGTGTTCTTTACCTGCTCCGGTCGCCGTGTGCATCCCGGCGACATGATTCGTGTACGCATTACCGATACCCTTGATTGGGATCTGATGGGAGAGATGATTTAATGAATTTACCCAACAAACTGACGGTAGCCCGCTGCGTGCTCACCTTTGTGTTTTTGGCGGTTCTGCTTATTGATTTTCCCTTCCATTATGGCCTTTCGTTGATCATTTTTGCGGTTGCCTCCCTGACCGATATGCTGGATGGCAAGATCGCCCGTGGCCGCAACATGGTCACCAATCTGGGCAAGTTTCTTGATCCTTTGGCCGATAAGACCCTGACTACCGCCGCCTTTCTGGGTATCGCCAACGAGCTGGGCGGCATGGACAACCTTTGCTGGGCGGTGATGATCATCCTCACCCGTGAGTTTGCGGTAACCTCGGCGCGTCTGCTGGCGGCTAAGGAGGGCGTGGTGATTGCGGCCAGTATGGCCGGCAAGCTCAAGACGGTCATGCAGATGGTTTCGGTCATGTATATGCTGGCTGCCATGCAGGTGGGGGCGTGGCAGATCGTTTCCATTGACGTGACCCGGTGGCTTATCTATGTAGGCTTGCTGTTGGTGTGGATCTCGGTGGCATTCACTGTGGTCTCCGGGGCGCAGTATGTGTGGAATTGTCGTCAATATTTTAACGAAAACAAATAAAAGGGTAGACAAAACCAGTTTTTTCGCTTATAATGATAATACAGCGATTGATGGGAGAAGTACCCGAGGACTGGCACGGCAGAGAGAGATCGCCCTGGCTGCAAGCGATTTTGGTGTCCAGCTCGGCTAAATGCACCCATCAGCTCCGGAGGGGAAGATGCCAAGGCATTGTGTATCCTCCGGCGGCCGCCGCCGTTATCCGGCTAGGCTCTGTTGGGAGCCGATGAGTGAATGACGGAGTGGAACCGTGGGAGCGTTGCTTTCACCTCCGTTGCCTTTTAGGCAACGGAGGTGTTTTCTTTTTTTGGTGACGAGAATGACCCGTGTCACCTTAAATGCGCCATTCTATCGATGATTTTACTGAAGGAGTGACCGATATGTTCAAACAAATGCGCGAGGATATTGCCACCATCCGGGATCGGGATCCGGCAGCACGGTCGGGGTTTGAAGTGTGGGCGCTGTACAATGGGTATAAAGCGCTGCGCTCCCACCGTCGGGCCGGCTGGTTTTTGCGTCACGGATTCCATTTTTTGGCGCGTTGGGAATCCCAGCGCTGTGTGCGTCGCACCGGCATTGAGATCCATCCGGCGGCCACCATCGGCAAGCGGTTTTTCATCGACCACGGTACCGGCGTGGTTATTGGCGAGACCACCGAGATCGGTGACGATTGCACCATCTACCAAGGGGTGACGCTGGGAGGTACCGGTAAGGATCACGGTAAACGTCATCCCACCCTGGGCAACCACGTTATGGTGGGTGCCGGCGCCAAGGTACTGGGCCCTATTCACATCGGTAACAACGTACGCATCGCCGCCGGTGCGGTGGTGCTGACGGATATTCCGGATAACTGCACGGCTGTGGGTATTCCGGCCAAGGTGGTACGCAAGGATGGCGAAAAGGTGCCGGAGCTGGATCAGATCCACATTCCCGATCCGGTAGCGCAGGAGCTGCGCCGTCTGGAAGAGCGCATCACCGCTTTGGAGAATCAAAAGCAATAAGGAGGAAAACAACCATGAAAGTATATAATACCCTTACCCGCCGCAAGGACGAACTGGTGCCCATCGAGGAGGGCAAGATCCGGCTGTACGCCTGCGGTCCCACGGTGTATAACTTTATCCACATTGGCAACGCTCGCCCTCTGTGCATATTTGACGTGCTGCGTCGCTATCTGGAATGGCGCGGCTATGAGGTGAAATTTGTGCAGAACTTCACCGACATTGACGATAAGATCATTCGCAAGGCCAATGAGGAGGGGGTCACCTATCAGGAGATCGCCGAACGGTACATTGCGGAATTCTGGACGGATGCCAAGGGCCTTGGCGTGCGCCCCGCCACCATCCATCCCAAAGCCACCGAGAATATCGACATGATTATCGAGATCATCGAGACGTTGGTGAATAAGGGCTGTGCTTACGTGGCCTCCAATGGTGACGTTTACTTCCGTCCCCGTCACTTTGACGGATATGGCAAGCTGTCTCACCAGCCCATTGACGAGCTGGAAAGCGGTGCCCGTATTGCGGTGGAGGAGCTTAAGGAGGATCCGCTGGACTTTGCCCTGTGGAAAGCCTCCAAGCCCGGTGAGCCCAGCTGGCCGTCTCCCTTTAGCGACGGCCGTCCCGGTTGGCACATTGAATGCTCTGCCATGGCCCGGCGGTTTTTGGGGGAGACCATCGATATTCACGGCGGTGGGCAGGATCTGATCTTCCCTCACCACGAGAATGAGATTGCCCAGAGTGAGTGCTGCAACGGGGTTCCCTTTGCTCACTATTGGATGCACAACGGCTATATCAATGTGGACAATAAGAAGATGTCCAAGTCTCTCAATAACTTCTTTACCGTCCGCGATGTAGCCAAGGAGTTCGGCTATGAGCCGATCCGTTTCTTCCTGATCTCCTCTTCCTACCGCAGTCCCATCAACTACAATACCGAGATCATCCAGCAGGGCATTGGCGCTCTGGATCGTCTGTATAACTGTAAGAATGCCATGGCCTTCGCCTTGAGCAATGCCGCTGAGGGTGCGGCAGACGAGGCGTTCCTGCGGCAGGTGGAGGCTCGCCGTAACCAGTTTATCGAGGCCATGGACGACGATCTCAATACCGCTGATGGCATTGCGGCCTTGTTTGAGCTGGTCAAGGATATCAATGTCATGCTGGCATCCGGCACCGCTGCCAAGGAGACGATTCTAGCCGGCAAGAAGCTGTTTGACGAGCTGACCGATGTGCTGGGCTTCTGCTATGAACGCCAGTCCTCCGGAGCAGATGACGAGGAGATCGAGGCGCTGATCGCTGCTCGCACCACCGCCCGTAAGGAGAAGAACTGGGCGGAGGCGGATCGTATCCGTGATGAGCTTAAAGCACGCAACATCGTGCTGGAGGACACCCCCCAGGGCGTCAAGTGGCACCGGGGGTAAACCATGGATCGGTTTAAACGGACGCTGACTTTATCGGCGGTAACTGCCGGCTTGATTTTCCTGAGCTGGTGGCTGCAGTCACAGGTTACTGTGCAAAGCCCGGAGGGCTTTCTGCGTGCGCTGAGCTGTCTGCCCGGTGCCGGCGTGATACTGCTGGGTACAGGGATCTTCCTGCGTCGGGGTGCTACCGCCGTGTTTCTGGATGTGGTGGGTGGCGTGACCCTGGCCGCCGGCCTTACCTTATTTGTGCTATACGGCGGCATGGACGATCCTACCGCCGTGGGGGCGGACACCGGCATCAATCTGGTGCTGTGCTTGTGGACAGCATTGCCCGTTTGCTTTGCGGTATATACTTTGGTGCTGGGGCTGGGCAGTCGTGAGGATACCCGTGTCCGTCGGCGGATTGCCGGCTGGACACCGGTAGCGCTGTTCGCTTGGATCCTTGTTTTGTTATTTTCCGGTCAGATGCTTCACCTGGTACATGCGAAACCGGTGGAGGAAGAGACGCATCACAGTGACCTGGCGTGGATTGGGTCAGAAGAGGGATAACTATGACTATCAAAGAAAAAGCATTACAGCAGCACAAAGAATGGGCCGGCAAGCTGGAGATCACCGCCCGTGCCCGTGTCACCAACAGCGAGGAGCTGTCCGTGGCATACACCCCAGGTGTGGCGGAGCCTTGTCTGGCGATTCAGAAGGATTACGACCTGTCCTTTTCCCTGACCCGTCGTTGGAATACCGTGGCGGTTATCACCGACGGAACGGCGGTGTTGGGTCTGGGCGACATCGGCCCGGAAGCCGGCATGCCGGTTATGGAAGGAAAATGCGTGCTGTTTAAGGAGTTTGCCGGGGTGGATGCTTTCCCCTTGTGCTTACGCACCAAGGACGTGGACGAGCTGGTACGTACCATTTATCTGTTATCCGGCAGCTTTGGCGGCATTAATCTGGAGGATATTTCTGCCCCCCGTTGCTTCGAGGTGGAGCAGCGCCTTAAGGAGCTGTGCGATATTCCGGTGTTCCATGATGACCAGCATGGCACCGCCATTGTGGTGGGTGCGGCGCTGATCAATGCCCTTAAGCTGGTGGACAAGCCCATCCGGCAGGTGCGCTGTGTTATCAATGGTGCCGGTTCGGCCGGGATAGCCATTGCCCGGCACCTGATGCGGCTGGGTGTGCAGGATCTTATTCTGTGCGATCGATCGGGCATCTTGTGCCGCAACGAGCCATACGATAACCCGGCCCACAACACGATGGCGGCTTGTACCAATGCGGCATGCCTGACCGGTGATCTGCAGGAGGCGATGAAGGGAGCCGACGTATTTATCGGGGTATCCGCCCCTCATGTGGTGACCTCGGATATGATCGCCGGCATGGCGGACAAGCCCATTGTGTTCCCTATGGCCAATCCGGTGCCGGAGATCGAGCCGGAGGAGGCGAAAACGGCAGGCGCCTATGTGGTGGGCACCGGCCGTTCCGATCATCCCAATCAGATCAACAACGTGCTGGCCTTTCCCGGCATCTTCCGCGGTGCGCTGGACGTGCGTGCCCGGGATATCAACGACGCTATGAAGCTGGCCGCCAGCCTAGCCATCGCTTCGCTAGTGGGTGAGGAGGAGCTTTCGCCGGAATACATCCTGCCCAAAGCTTTTGACCCCCGTGTGGGCGAAACGGTAGCGGCGGCGGTAGCACAAGCGGCAAGGGAAAGCGGCGTGGCACGCATATAAACCACCGATGAGGCATATCATCAATGCATAGGGGTGCATAATAAGACGATGGATATTTTGGAGATTATCCTTATCGGCATCGGCTTGTCCATGGATGCGGCGGCGGTTTCCCTTTGTAAGGGACTGTCCGCCTGTCATATTCGTGTGCGGCAGAGTCTGCTGGTAGGTGTGTATTTTGGCGGTTTTCAGGCGCTTATGCCGGCGCTGGGATACTTTCTTGGCAGTGCGTTCGAGGTGTATATCCAGCGGTATTCCCATTGGGTGTCCTTTATCCTGCTGCTGCTCATCGGTGCCAACATGATACGGGAATCCTTTGAAGAAGAGGAGTGCTGTGACGCCTCCTTCCGTTTCGGTTCTCTGCTCCCTCTGGCGGTGGCTACCAGCATCGATGCGCTGGTGATCGGTGTTCATTTTGAAGCGGAGAGCTACAATGTTTCTCAGCTTTTGCTTTCGGTAGCGATTATCGGGGCTATCACCTTCGCTATCTCTGCCGTGGCGGTGTGGCTGGGTACTGTGGTTGGATCCCGGTACAACCGGGCAGCCCAACGGGTAGGCGGCAGTATTCTGATCTTGATCGGCCTCAAAGTGTTGCTGGAGGGGCTTGGGATCCTTAATCTGTAAGTAAAGGATGACGATATATGGCACAATGGCTGGTTGTTGATGGCAACAGCATCGTAAACCGAGCGTTCTATGGAGTCAAAGCGCTGACCACCCGGGATGGACGGTACACCAACGCCATCGTGGGCTTTCTCAATATTCTGGCACGCCTGCGGGAGATGACCGAAGCGACCCATATTGCGGTGGCCTTTGACCTGCATGCGCCTACCTTCCGCCATGAGGCGTATGATGGCTATAAGGCCGGGCGTAAGGGGATGCCGGACGAATTGCGCGAACAGATGGAACCACTCAAGGCCATTCTGCGTGCTATGGGCATCACGCTGGTGGAACAGCCCGGCTATGAGGCGGATGATATCCTGGGCACCTTGGCTTCGGCCGCGGCGGCGGTGGGAGATACCTGCGCCATCGCTACCGGCGATCGGGATTCCCTGCAGTTGGTGGGGGAACGGGTCAATGTATTGCTGGCTACCACCAAGATGGGACATCCGGAGACGGTGGTATATACGCCGGCTACGGTGATGGAAAAATACGGGCTGACACCGGAACAGCTCATTGATCTCAAAGCATTGCAGGGAGACGCCAGCGACAACATCCCCGGTGTTCCCGGCGTGGGCGAAAAGACCGCTTTGGATCTGATGCAGCGTTTCGGTTCGCTGGATGCGATCTACGAGCATCTGGACACGTTGGATATCCGTGACAGCTTGCGTGCCAAGCTAGCGGCAGGTAAGGAAAGTGCTTACATGAGCCGAATGCTGGGCACCATCTGTCGGCAGGTGCCGATGGATACTACTCCCGCTGGATACACGGTGGGGGAGATGCACCGGGCGGAGTTAGCCAGCTTGCTGCAAGGCTTAGAGCTTTACAAGTGGATGGACAAGCTGGGGCTGACCGAGGAGGTTCCCGTGGCGGTGCCGTCAATGGCAGAGACGCCGGCAATCTCGATCGGCGGCAACGAAATGGCCGCCGCCATTCTTCAATCAGCCCGTCAGACCGGCCAGCTGGACGTGTTGGCGCAGGTGGAGGGGGAGGAAATTGTCGCCCTTTCCTTAGGCTGTGACGGCATTTTGGCCCACGTAGACCGGATGGCCCCGGAGTTTGAAGAGCTTCTCGGCTTGTTATCCGATGCCCATGTGATCAAACGCACGCACGACGGCAAACCGCTGTATGCCGCCATGCTGTCTATGGGTGTACAGCCCGAAGCCTTTACACTGGATACGGCGCTGGCGGCCTACCTTTTGGATCCTCTCTCCTCCTCTTACGACCTGATTCGCCTGTTGCGTGACTATGGTATCGCTGTCTCGGAGGGGGATGAACAAGGCTTGTCCGGCTTTGGGATGCTGGCTGACCGCCTGTTACAGGAAGTGACGGCACAGGATATGCTGGCGCTGCTGTCCGATGTGGAGATGCCGCTGTCCATGGTATTGGCTTCCATGGAGCTGGTGGGATGTGCGGTGGACAAGGACGGTATTGCCGCCTTTGGCCGGGAGCTGACCGCCCGTATTGCGGTGTTGCAGCAGGAGATCTTCCAGGCGGTGGGGTACGAGTTTAATCTTAACTCCCCCAAACAGCTGGGGAAGGCGCTGTTTGAGGATCTGGGCTTGCCGGCCGGCAAGAAGACCAAGTCTGGCTATTCCACCAACGCAGAGGTGCTGGAGAAGCTTAAAGGCGTGCATCCGGCGGTGGAAAAGCTGCTGGAGTACCGCACCTTATCCAAGCTCAACGGCACCTATTGTGAGGGGCTTCTCAAGGTCATTGCGCCGGATGGTCGTATCCATTCGGTGTTTAATCAGACCGAGACACGGACCGGGCGCATCTCCTCCTCTGAGCCTAATCTGCAGAACATCCCGGTACGTTCCGAGCTGGGACGGCAGATGCGCCGGTTTTTCCCGGCCCGGGAAGGGTGGGTGCTGTGTGATGCCGACTACTCTCAGATCGAACTGCGTGTACTGGCGCACATGGCGGATGAACCTACCATGCTGCAGGCCTTCAACACCGGGGAGGATATTCACCGGTCCACGGCGGCGCAGGTGTTTGGTGTGTCGGAGCAAGAAGTAACGCCTCAGATGCGTTCCTCCGCCAAGGCGGTCAATTTCGGCATCATCTATGGGATCGGCGCTCACTCTTTATCGGAGGATATCGGAGTAACCTACGGCGAGGCCAAGGCGTACATCGACCGCTATCTCCATCACTTCGGGGCGGTATCCGCTTTCATGGACAAGCTGATTATCGATGCGGCGGACAAGGGATACGCCCAGACGTTATTTGGCCGGCGTCGCCCTCTGCCGGAGTTAAAAGCCGGGAACGCCATGACCCGTAAGTTCGGGGAGCGTGTGGCGCGCAATATGCCCATCCAAGGCACGGCCGCCGACATCATCAAGATCGCTATGGTACGGGTGTATCGCCGTCTGCAGCAAGAAAATATGCAGGCACGCCTGATCCTGCAGATCCACGATGAGCTGATGGTGGAGGCGCCGGCAAACGAAGCGGAACGTGCCGCTGTCATTCTCCGGGAGGAGATGGAGGCCGCCGCCACCCTTCGTGTGCGTCTGGAGGTGGACGTACACCACGGCCGCACCTGGTACGATGCCAAAGGATAAAAGGCCAAAATCAAAAGCCGGGAAGCGTTGCGCTTCCCGGCTTTTATCAATGATTATTGGCGCCAGAGCCAGTGGAGGGGCTGTTCGTACACGGGCGACCAGACCAGGTAATCTTTCTCGCTGTGGAAGATACTGTAAAACACAGGGATATCCGTTGCCATCGGGAAGGCGGCACGCAGCCGGGGAAAGACCCGTTCGTGCAGAATATCCCGTTCCGCCTGCACATCCTTAAGCGTGCTGGATACAAAGAACCCTTTCATCCTTATCACTCCCATGCGCATCGGTATAGCACAAACGACGCGCAAAGACAATTATTCTGTGTTTTTTAATTCCGCTTTTGTTCACAACCATGTTGCACAGAAAAAACCGCCAATTTTTAGTAATAATGACAAAAGAATCTATTTTTTCCAAAAAATATTGCAATAAAATACACAAAACCCCTTGCCATTATACCCGGTAATTGTTACAATAATAGGCAGAAAGATAGGGAGGTGTTTGCGGTGGATACAGGATGGGCTGCGCCGGATCTGTCGGAGCGTATACAAGCCTTTACACGAGGGGAGGACGGCCATTGTTATCAATGGCTGGGCTGTCATCCTGCCGGCGACGGCGGGTATACCTTTCGGGTGTGGGCACCACAAGCACAGTCGGTTTCGTTGGTGGGAGATTTTTGCGGCTGGGATGCGGATGCTCAGCCGATGGAACCGCTGAGCGAAGGGGTCTGGACCTGCACGCTGCAGGGCATCGAGGCATATTCCGCTTACGGGTATCGTATAATGGATAAGAACGGACAGGCCGCTGTGCAGACAGATCCTTTTGCCACCCACCGCAGTGAAACGGCCGCTATGGTCAGCGGTGGGGTGATCTGCCGTGAACGGGAACCGCTGTCGTCCGCCTGCTGTCCTCCCAATATCTATGAGGTGCAGTTAGGCGCCTGGCGGCGGTATGCGGATGGCCGGGTGTTTTCCTACGACACCTTGTGTGAAGAACTGATTCCTTACGTGACCGATATGGGCTTTACCCATATCCGGCTATTGGACTTCACCCACGATACGGCGCCGGATCCCCGGCATGGTACGACCGAGGCGTTTGTTGCCTTGGTGGATGCCTGCCACCGAGCCGGTATCGGTGTACTGCTGGATTGGCGTCCGGCTACGGATGAATCACCTGCCGCACAGAGTATGGCATTATCCCGGGCTTATTTTTGGCTGGAGGTCTGGCAGGTGGACGGCCTGTGGGCACAACAGCCGGATCCTCTGTGGCGATCTTTGGCTGAGGATGTGTACGACAAGCTGTTTTTAACGCCCTCTCCGGGAGAAAGCCTTCCGCCGGCCGGTCGCTCTCTGCTAGCTGGTATGCCCGGAGATGAGGATCAGGCTTTTGCCGGTGTGCGCACCCTCCTGATCTATCGGCTTCTCTCGCCCATCCCTCGTCGGCTTCTCATGGGCGACGAGATCGGTCAGCAACGCCCCTGGACAGCGGACGGAAGTCTGGATTGGCTGTTGATGGATTACGATAATCATCGGATGCTGCGTCATTATGTGCGCACCCTTAATCAGCTGTTCCGCCGGACGACCGCTTTGTGGTCAGGGGCGGTATGGATGCCTCATCACGGGGTGCTGGTGGCACGGCTGCCGGAAGATGTGGTGGCTGTATGCAACACCACCCTATTTACCATGGAGGATATTCCCATAGGGATACCGGACAATGGGGAGCGCCGGGAGCTGTTTAACACCGATCTGGCCGAGTTTGGTGGCGAGAACCGCCGGGTACCGCCCCTCTATCCTCGGCTAACCCCCGAGGGAGACTATCCCTATTCCATTTCATTGACCCTGCCGCCTTTATCGACGGTACTGATACGCAAGAAGGAGGATCTGACTTATGTTCCGTAAGCAAGAATGTGTAGCAATGCTGTTAGCCGGTGGCCAAGGAAGCCGCCTGTATGCGCTGACCAAACGCATTGCCAAACCGGCGGTGCCCTTTGGCGGCAAGTACCGCATCATCGACTTTCCGCTGTCCAACTGTGTCAATTCCGGTATCGAGACGGTGGGCGTACTGACCCAGTACCAGCCGCTGGAGCTTAACGATTACATCGGTTCCGGCCAGCCGTGGGATCTGGACCGTATGGATGCAGGCGTCCATGTGCTGGCGCCCTACCAGCGCAGTAAGGGCGGCGACTGGTACAAGGGTACCGCCAACGCTATCTACCAGAATATGCAGTTTATCGAGCGATACGACCCGGAATATGTGCTGATCCTTTCCGGCGACCATATCTACAAGATGGACTACAGTCTCATGCTGCAGGCGCACAAAGAACGGGGCGCTGACTGCACCATTGCGGTGCTGGACGTTCCCCGGGAGGAGGCCAGCCGTTTTGGCATTCTCAATACCAACCCGGATGGCTCTATCTATGAGTTTGACGAAAAACCGGCGGTGCCCAAGAGCACCTTGGCTTCCATGGGAATTTACATATTCACATGGGAGAAACTGCGAAAATATCTCATAGCAGACGAGGAGAATGCCGCTTCACACAATGACTTTGGTAAGGATGTGCTGCCGTCCATGCTGGCGGCCGGGGAGCGTATGTTTGCCTATCGGTTTGAAGGTTACTGGAAAGACGTGGGTACCATTGACAGCTTGTGGGAGGCCAACCTGGATCTTCTCAATCCCAAGATTCCGCTGGATCTGTCCGATCCTGCCTGGAAGATCTACTCCCGTAACCCCGGGATGCCGCCCCAGCACCTGTCGGCTACTGCGCAGGTGCAGAACAGCATGATTACGGAAGGCTGTGAGATCAGCGGCCGGGTGGAATACTCGGTGATTTTTGCCGGAGTGACCATCGAGGAAGGAGCCGAGGTCGTCGACTCCATCCTAATGCCCGGCACGGTGGTGCGCAAGGGCGCCCGGGTGCAGTACGCTATTCTGGCGGAAAACACCGACATCGGCGAGGGGGCTACGGTGGGCGAACGCCCCGAACAGGCCACCGATCTGACCAAATGGGGCGTTGCCGTGGTTGCCTCCGGCATTCGGGTGGCGCCGGGCGCCGTCGTCCCGGCCAAAGCGATGGTAGAACAAGATGTAGAAGCGAAGGAGGTGAGCGCTCATGCGTAACTATACGGCTTTGGGTTTGATTTTTCCTAATATGCACGACGATGCCATCCGGGATTGTACGGCTGTTCGCTCCTTTGGCTCTCTGCCGTTTGGCGGTCGGTATCGACTCATTGATTTTGTGCTGTCCTCCATGGTCAATGCCGGTATCATCAAGGTAGGGGTGCTGACCAAGAGCCATTACCAGTCCCTCATGGACCATCTGGGATCGGGCAAGGCGTGGGATCTGTCCCGCAAGAACGAGGGCCTATACTTTCTGCCGCCGCTGAGCAACAGCGACGCTAAGTATCAGGGCCGTATCAGCTCTTTGGCAGACGTGATGACCTTCCTGCACCGTTCCAAGGAAAAGCTGGTGGTGCTGTCGGACTGCCACATGGTCAGTAGCATAGACTACAGCGCCATGATCCGCGCTCATGAGGAAAGTGGTGCGGAGATCACCATGGCGTACCGTCGGGGTGTGGTTCCGCCGCTGGCGGATATCCCCCAGATTCAGGTGGACGGCACCGGCCGTGTGACCGATATGCTATTGGGCCGTATGTCCGCAGAAGAAGCGCTGTACGGCACCGGTATTTACGTGGTCCGCAAGGATTGGCTGATGCGTGTAGTCAACGAAGCGGTGGCACGCAACCAGTACCATTTTGAGAGGGATATTCTGCAAGGGCGGTTGCATGAGATCGCTTTGTATGGATACGAGGTGCCGGAATGGATGATGCCAATCTATTCGCTGGAAAGCTATTATCAAGCCAATCTGCAGCTGCTGGACGCCGAGGTGCGCCGCCAGCTGTTCCCCAAATCCCGTCCGGTGTATACCAAACTGCGTGACTGCGCTCCGGCGCAGTATGGCCTGCACGCCAAGGTGGAGAACTCTCTTGTGGCGGATGGTGCGCATATCGAAGGTACGGTGCGCAACAGCATCGTTTTTCGGGGTGTCACGGTGGGACGTGATTCGGTGCTGGAGGATTGCGTGGTCATGCAGGACGTGACGGTGGACCGCCACTGTTCTCTGCGCTGTGTCATGGCGGATAAGAACGCTCTGTTCCGGGAAGGCCGTACCCTGCAAGGGTTCGACAGCTACCCGGTGTACATCAAGAAGAATGCGGTCGTTTAAAGGAGGGAAGACCCAATGAAGGTTCTGTACGTAGCCAGTGAGGCGTTGCCCTTTGCCGCCTCCGGCGGTTTAGCAGATGTGGCTGGTTCGTTGCCCCGGGCGTTGCGGCGGCGGCTCATCGGCTGTCGGGTGGTGATGCCGCTGTACGAGTCGGTGCCGCAGGAGATGCGCGATTCCATGACCTTCCTGACCAGCTTGTCGGTACCGGTGGCGTGGCGCCGCCAGTACTGCGGCGTGTTTGAGGCTAAGGTGGATGGGGTCATCTACTACCTGCTGGATAATCAGTATTATTTCAAGCGGCAGGGGATGTACGGCCACTACGATGATGCCGAACGGTTTGCCTTCTTCTCTCGGGCGGTACTGGAGATGCTCCCTTACATCGACTTTTGCCCGGATGTCATCCACGCCAACGACTGGCAGTCGGCGCTGGTGCCGTTGTATTACAGCCTTTACTATGCTGATCGTGAGGGGTATAAGGGCATCAAAACGGTGTTTACCATCCACAACATTCAGTATCAGGGTAAATACGGTATGGAACTGCTGGACGATGTCGTGGGCATTCCCCAGCAGAGCCGTTCCCTCATGGAGTTTGACGGTTGCGCCAACTATATGAAGAGCGCCATCGAGACAGCCCATTGCGTTACCACGGTTAGTCCCACGTATGCCACCGAGATCCTTGACCCCTGGTTCTCCTGGGGGCTGGATCCCATCCTGCAGGCGCGTCAGTGGAAGTTACACGGCATCCTCAACGGGATTGATACGGTGGGGTATGACCCGGCGGCGGACGACAATATCTACGCCCCCTACACCGTGGAAACGGTAGCTGAGGGTAAGGCGGCCAATAAACAGGCACTGCAGGAGCGTCTTGGTCTGCCACAGCGCAAAGACGTGCCCCTTGTCGGCATGGTGACCCGGCTGGCTTCTCATAAAGGCTTGGACCTGGTCAAGTACATTGTGGACACCTTACTGACACGGGAACTACAGTTGGTCATTCTCGGTTCCGGGGAGTGGGTGTACGAGAGCTTTTTCCGGGAACTGCAGTCTAAATACCCGGAGAAATTCTGCTACTGCGCCGGCTTTGTGCCGGAGCTGGCCCGTAAGATTTACGCCGGAGCAGATATCTTCCTCATGCCGTCCAAGAGTGAGCCCTGCGGTCTGGCGCAGATGGTGGCTTGCCGTTACGGAACCCTTCCGGTGGTACGACAGACCGGCGGCCTGAAGGACAGCATCCGGGATAGTGGTGATGAAGGTGGCTTTGGTTTCACCTTCCAGAGCTATAATGCCGACGATATGCTGGCGGCCATCGACCGGGCGCTGGCAGCGTATGCCGACCCTGCCCGGCTGGCACAGCTGCGCACCCTCTGCATGACCGAGGACTTCAGTTGGGGTCGCTCGGCCAACGAATATATTCGTCTGTATAAATCCTTGCTCAAGGATGAATAGTCCATAAAGCAAAGAACGTTCCGGCAACCGTTGCCGGAACGTTCTTTTGTTGGCGTCTTTAGGCGTGGAAATAAACCCCCAGTTCTACTGGGGGAAGATAAAAAGCTTTAGCATGAGAAAAACCTCCATGATACAATGGTAAATGGTTTGGCGACCGCATTACCAAAAAGTATCAT
>SVPB01000066.1 GCA_015066065.1 Oscillospiraceae bacterium
GGTGCTTTCGGTCTGACCGAAGCCCTCGATGATCTGCAGACCGGTAGCCTTCTCAAACTGGCGGTAGACCTCCGGATTGAGTGCTTCGCCGGCGGTGGTCATGTGTTGGACGGAGGAGAAATCGTATTGGGAGATATCCTGCTTGATCATCATGCGCAGCATGGTGGGCGGCGCACAGAAGGTGGTGATGCGGTACTTCTCAAACATGGGCAGGATATCCGCCGCATCAAACCGATCGAAGTCGTACACGAAGGTAGCGGCTTCGCACAGCCACTGGCCGTAGAGCTTACCCCACATGGCCTTGGCCCAGCCGGTGTCCGAGATGGTGAAGTGCAGGCCGTCCGGGTCCACGTTATGCCAGTACCGGGCGGTGTGGAAATGCCCCAAGGCATACTTGTAGTTGTGGGCGGCGATCTTGGGATAACCGGTGGTGCCGGAGGTGAAGAACATCAGCATCAGGTCATCCCCACCGGGGGCATCCTCCGTCCGGTTGTAGTGGGTGCTGTACATGGTGTACTCCTCGTCAAAGGGACGCCACCCTTCCCGGGTGCCGTTGACGATGAGTTTGTGCTGCACCGTCGGGCACTTGGCTGCGGCCAGGTCCACCTGCGCGGCGGTATCCCCATCGGCGGTGCACAGCACGGCGGATACGCCGGCCGCCTGGAACCGGTATTCCAGGTCATGCTCCAACAGCTGGTTAGGTGCCGGGATGGCGATGGCACCCAGCTTGTTGAGACCGATCATGGCAAACCAGAACTGGTAATGCCGCTTGAGGATGAGCATCACCCGATCGCCCTTTTTGATGCCCAGGGACTTAAAGTAGTTGGCGCACTGGTTGGATGCACGCTTGATGTCCTTGAAGGTGAAGCGCCGTTCGGTATGATCCCGGGAGATGTGCAGCATGGCCAGTTTTTCCGGTTCCCGGTCGGCCAGCGCATCCACCAGATCGAAGGCGAAGTTGAAATGCGCGGTGTTCTTGAAGGTGATAGAGGTGGGGGTACCGTTTTCGTTTTCGGTAACCTCCACGTACTGCTTAAAGATGCGGTCGCTGTCATCCCGCTTGGTCACCGGGGCTTCGGTCACGGTGGGGGCGGTCGTCAGCTCGGGGATGATCTCGCCGGTGGGGTTGAGCACGATGGCGTAGAACACGCAGTCCTTGCCGCCTACGGCGATCATACCGTGGGGCTTGTCACTGTCAAAGTAGATGCTGTCACCGGGACCGAGCACCTCCCGATGCTCGCCCACCTGCACCAGCAGGCTGCCCTCCACCACGATGTCGCACTCCTGACCGGCGTGGGTGATCAGCTCGATATCCCGCTGCTGTGCGGATTCATCGTACACACTGCGCACCAGCAGCGGCTCTGCAATGCGGTCACGGAAGGAGTAAGCCAGATTATAGTAGGTCATGCCATGCGCCTGCGACACCTTTTGGCCGCCACCGGCACGGGTCACGGTGTAGCCGGTCAGCTTGGGGGTGTGTCCTTCGATGAGGGCGGTCACGTCCACCCCCAGCACCATGGCACAGCGGTAAATGAACGCAAAGTTCAGATCCCGGTCGCCGGCCTCGCAGGCGGCGTACTCCTCGGGGGTGATGGCGGTCTTGACCGCCATATCCTCCACCGACAGGCCCTCCAGCTCACGCAGGGCACGGATACGCCGGCCATCTCTTTAATTTTGTAGTCCAATGCTGTGATCTGTTCCATGTCAGCCACGCTCCATTATCATCGGGACAAAAAAACTCGTCCCAAAGTGTTGACTTTGAGACGAGTGTCGTTACATCATGCACCCGCGGTACCACTCAAATTGCCTGCCGCTTCCGCGGCTGACCACTCTTCGGGGTCTAACAACCCCATAGACCTTTACGCAGCCATCACGGGAGAGGTCTACTGAGCCGGGGGGCCTTTCTTCTCTCCGGCTCGGAAGCTACAAACAAACGGGTACCCTCTGGCAGCTTCCACCAGCCGCTGCCTCTCTGTGAGACGGTGATCCCGTGTCCTCTTCGTCAAAGCCTTTAGATATTGTAATATTTGAGCGAATTATAGCACAACTCGTGGCACCTGTCAACGGTTTTTTATGGAAAAAAGGTTTTTTTACAGCTTGTTTCGCTGGATCTTTCCGCTGATGGTCTTGGGCAGGCTGTCCCGGAAAACCACCATGCGCGGATACTTGTAAGGGGCGGTATGCTCCTTGACGTAGGTCTGGATCTCCTTCTTGAGCTCCTCGCTGGGCTCGGTGCCCTTGGTCAGCACGATACTGGCCTTGACCACCTGACCGCGCACCTCGTCGGGGGCGGCGGAAACGCCACATTCCAGCACATAGGGCAGCTCCATGATGACGCTCTCGATCTCGAACGGCCCGATGCGGTAGCCGGAGGACTTGATGACATCGTCCACACGGCCCACGTACCAGAAGTAGCCATCCTCGTCACGCCAGGCGGTATCGCCGGTGTGATAGAGGCCATCGTGCCAGGCATCGGCGGTCTTTTCGTCATCCAGATAATATTCTTTAAACAGACCGCAGGGCACCGCCTTGTCGGTGTGGATGACGATCTCACCCACCTCGCCGGGCGCTACGCTGTTGCCGTCCGGGTCAATGATATCCAGATCAAATTGGGGAGAGGCCTTGCCCATGGAGCCGATACGGGGGGCGGTGCCCACCAGATTGGCGATGGCCAGGGTGGTTTCGGTCTGACCGAAGCCCTCCATGATCTCCAGGCCGGTGGCATCCTTAAACCGCTTGAACACCTCCGGGTTAAGTGCCTCGCCGGCGGTGGTCATATGATGGATGGAGGACAGATCATACTTGCTCAGGTCTCCACGGATGAGCATGCGCAGCATGGTGGGCGGTGCGCAGAAGGTGGTGATGTTGTACCGGGCGAACATGGGAAGGATATCCTTCTCGTCAAACCGATCAAAGTCGTACACAAACACGGCACCCTCGCATAGCCATTGGCCGTACAGCTTACCCCACAGGCTCTTGCCCCAACCGGTGTCCGAGATGGTCAGGTGCAGGCCGTCACGCTCGCAGCAATGCCAGTACTTGGCGGTGACAAAATGCCCCAGCGCATAGGTGTGTTTGTGGGCGGCCATCTTGGGGTTACCGGTGGTACCGGAGGTGAAGAACATCAGGGCGGTCTCTTCTCCGGCGGAGGCGTCCTCCGGCCGCACAAACTTACGGGAGAAGAGCTTAAACTCCTCGTCGAAGTTGTGCCAGCCCTCCCGTTGTCCGCCCACCATGATCTTGGTGGTCATCTGAGGACAGTTGGCGGCGGCACGCTCGGCGATCTCGGCGGTATCCCCGTCGGCGGTACACACCAGGGCAGACACGCCGGCGGCGTTAAAGCGGTACTCAAAGTCGTGTTCCTTGAGCTGGTTGGTGGCCGGGATAGCCACCGCCCCCAGCTTGTGCAGGGCTACCATGGCAAACCAGAACTGATAATGCCGCTTGAGCACCAGCATCACCTTATCCCCACGCTTGATGCCCAGGGAGGTAAAATAGTTGGCCGCTTGGTTGGAATAATGCTTGATATCCTTGAAGGTGAACCGCCGTTCGGTGCGGTTGACATCCAGATGCAGCATGGCCAGCTTGTCGGGGTACTTTGCTGCAATGCCGTCCACGATATCGAAGCCGAAGTTGAAGCGATCGGTGTTCTCGAAAGCGATGCTCTTGAGGGCGCCGTGCTCGTCCTCCTCGGTCTTGACAAACTGCTCGCAGATAAGCGGCTCGCTTGCCTTGGCGGTGACCAGACTGCGGCGCACCGTTTCCTCCTTGGTATCCTCCCCGGGCAGCACCACCGCACAGAACACACAGTCCTGTCCATCCACGGCGATCATGCCGTGGGGGGTAGAGGAGTCATAGTAGATGCTGTCGCCTTCGCTCAGCACCTCCACGTGGCTGCCGATCTGCACCTTGAGCTTGCCGCTGATGATCAGGTCAAACTCCTGGCCGCTGTGGGTGGCCAGATGGATGGGCTTATTCTGCTGGGAAGGGTCGTATTCGTACCGTACCCAATAAGGCTCGGCGATCTTGTCACGGAACTTGGGCGCCAGATTGGCGATGGCGATGCCATCCTCCTTGGCGGTCTGCTGTCCCTGTCCCTTACGGGTGACGGTGTAGCCGGTCAGCTTGGCACTGCGGCCTTCCAGCAGCTCGGTCATGTCAATGTCAAACGCCAAAGCGCACTTGTGAATAAAGCTGAAAGGGAAGTCCAGCGCACCGGATTCGTACTGTTCATACTCCGCTGCGGTGACTTCGGTCTTTTCGGCCATCTGGGCGGTGGACAGGCCCAGGATCTCGCGCATCTCCCGAATTCGTGCCGCCACCTCTAATAGTTTACTGGTTTCTGCTGTTGCCATGTTCACTCACTCCTTTGATGTTAGAATTATTTTGGCAAACAAAAACACCCGTCTCAAAGCTTCCTTTGAGACGGGTGTGAACAAACACATCCGCGGTACCACTCAAATTGCCGCCGGCTATCGCCGACCGACCGCTTTCGGGTCCATCAACCCGTATGCCTTGACGCAGCAATCACGGGAGGCGCCTACTCGTCTATGCTTTCGGACCTCCGGCTCGGAAGGGATGGGCCGCTGAGATATCCCGCCGTTGACTCGCACCACCCGTCAACTCTCTGTAGGCAGAATGCCTCGGCCGTCTTCGTCACAGCCTTTATCAATGGAGACACTTTAGCACACTTCGTACCGTTTGTCAATGCCTTTCGGTCATTTTTTTGATTTTTTCGTCCTGTGCGCATCAGACACCGTTACTAATGGTATATATGAGCGAGGGAGGGGGTAGTTTTTACATGAAAAAATTACATATAAATTTACCTTGTCCCGGGTGGTTATTTGGCGTATACTTGTGGTAACCTAATATTTGGAGGTAAAAAATTATGGCATTCAAGAAACCCGAAGGCATTTTCATCCCTATGGTTACTTCTTTCAACGCTTCTGACGAGTCTGTTAACGTCAGCGGTGTCAAGGAAGTCACCAACTTCCTGATTGAGAACGGCATCGACGGTCTGATCCCCAGCGGCTCCTCTGGTGAGCTCGTTGCTATGACCAACGATGAGGTCAAGCTGGTCAACCGCACTGTCGTGGAGACCGCTGCTGGCCGCGTGAAGGTCTTCGCCTCCACCGGTGCTTATCGTACCAAGGACGTTATCGATATGTCCAAGGACGCTGAGGCTGCTGGTGCTGACGGTGTTATGATCGTCACCCCCTGGTACATGGCTCCCAACATGGCTGAAGTGTACGATCACTACAAGGCCATCCGTGCTGCCATCAACATCCCGATCATGGTGTACCACAACCCCTACTACTCCACCTGCAACATGAGCATGGACTTCATTGCCAAGCTGTACAACGATGGTCTGATCGACGCCGTTAAGGAGCGCCAGGCTGACGTTTACAACCAGCAGGTTCTGCGTTACCTGACCGACGACAACTTCGGCCTGTTCTATGGCTACGACGTTTGCCCCGTTGAGACCGTGTCTTGCTGGGCTGACGGTTGGGTCTGCGGTACCGGTAACCTGTTCCCCCGCGAGAACAAGACCGTGTTCGATCTGGCTAAGGCTCAGAAGATGGACGAGGCTATGGCGTATCACTTCGAGAAGATCCGCCCCTACCTGCCCCTGTTCACCGAGAACACTGCCGAAGGTCTGCCCTGCCCCTGGCTGAGCGTGATCAAGGAAGGCCTGAAGATGCGTGGCGTCGACGCCGGTGTGGCCCGCAAGCCCGTCATGGGTCTGCCCGCCGACATGGTGGAGAAGGTTCGCAACACCCTGAAGGCTTTCGGCCACATCTAATGTGACCCCCTTCCATCTTACATAAGATGCACAAAGGTGCATAGCGGTTCGCCGCTATGCACCTTTTCTTTTTTTGTCAGGCTGATTTCCGGTGAAATCGGTTGGAAAAAATCAAAAAACAGGTTGATTTTATCAGCGAATGAGGCTATAATGCAAAACAGAGTGTCTTAAAATCACCCTAAGATGGAGTATATTGCTATGCTGTACATCCTATCCGGCCTTCAACGGGGCGATCATCAAGGATCCTTCGGCGTCATGGAGGCGGTCAAAAAAGAATTCACGCGTCGTCGGCTGGAATATACCGAATCCAACGATGTGAAGGCTACCATTCGCCGCTGCGCCTCGCACGACGACCCCCTGCTTATCCCCACACCGCTTAATTCACTGCTGCTGCCCATTGTGGAGGAATGCAACAAGCAGGGGGTGCAGGTTATTGCGCCCAACAGCTTTCTTAACATTGGCGAGCGTTATCGCTACCATTGTGTTAAGGGGGATTTTTACGGAGCAGTCGCCAAGGTGCTGCGCGGCTTGCGCCGTGGCGGCAAGGACAGCCCGGCGCTGTTTGGGGTAAACACCAACTCTCAGGAGGATGTGCTCATCACCGATGCCTTTATGGCACAGAACGCCGGCATGACCGGTGCCGTTTTCTGCAATGAAGGCTCCATTCGGGATTGCTTTGACACCTTCTTTAAGCAACGCCGTCAGTTCAATGCCGTCATTTGCGTTAATGACTATGTGGCCATCTCCCTTATTGAGAATATGCGGCGACTGGATCCGACGTATCTGGAGAACACCTTCATCGTCAGCTTTTCCAACACGCTGTTGTCCCGGCTGTACAACATGCCCTTTACCAGTCTGGCCCCCGATATGGATGCCATCGGCTGTGCCGTGGGGGATATCTATAAGCTGCTCAAGCGCAGTCGCGGCAGTTACCAAGCCATTACGATCTACGTCAACTATAAGGTGTACGAGCGACAGACCACCCATAACTGCTTCATGGACGAGAGAGAGCTGCCTCACTACGAGAGCCGGGATGTGTTTTTTCCCACCATCAACACCTTCAACGAGGCGACGGCCTATCATACCGATCCGCAGGTAGCCCATCTGCCGCAGGTGGAGATGTTCCTCAACAAGCTCAGCAAGGTGGAGCTGTCCATCCTCATGATGGTGCTGCGAGGATACAGCAACACCCACATCAGCGAGGAGCTGTTCCTCTCCGGCGAAACGGTGCGTTACCATCTCAATAAGATGCGTGCTATCCTTGGCAGTGCCACCAAGGAGCAGATGCGAGAAAGTCTCAAGGACCTCATTGCCCCCCGACAGATCGAAGAATATTTGCAGGAGATACGCTGAACATAAAAAGGACGAGTTCGATGGAACTCGTCTTTTTTTTATGGGTCCCTTGTTTCGGGCACATTGGCCTAAACCGGGATCTTCTCTATGGTATGTGTGCGTCTCTTTTTCGTCGGCACAGGCTGTCACGAGCCCCTTTTCATTAAACTTTTTTTCGATTTTATTGATCTTTCTTACTTAATTTTTCCAAACAGCAAGATTCTTTGCAAAAAAACGGGCGTCATTTCTTCCAAAACGAGATAAAAAGACAGATTAAAAACAGAGGGAAAAGACGGACTTTTGTGCAAAACGACCTATTGACAAATGCTTAAATTGGTCAAAAAAACGATAAATAACCGGGTTTGGGGTAAATATTCATGCATGTTTTTCAGATTTTTTCACTTTGCCTTTAATATAGTAATTTTGTATAATTTCTATGGGGAAAAAGGCAAATTGCCCGTGTTTACCGTTTTGGTGATGGAAAATGCACGTTTTCATGACCATGGGACGACACGATTCCACACATGCTGCGCATGTGACCAATTATTTTCTCAGAAGGGAGCAAATACACATGAAAAACGCAAAGTTCCTCAAGGTTCTGGCGTTGGCTCTGGTCGTTTGTATGGCGGCTACTGTGTTTGTCGGTTGCGGCAGCAGTGAGCCGGCGTCCAGTGCCCCGACTGCGGATGGCGGCGATGCTTTTGCCGATGGCGGCGACATCACGTTTACTGATGGCATCGAGAACTCCACCGTCAGCACCGGTAACCCCAACGCCAGCAAGGGCGACGACGGTACCATCAGTGCGACCATCAACTCCAACGCTTCGAGCATCGATGGTTTGATGGTGACCGACAACGAGAAGATCTTCAAGAACATCCCCAAGGAGCTCAAGGGCAAGACGATCACCTTCGCCGACTGGGGCGAGGCCAGTGCCGAAGAGTACCAGAAGGTGGTCAAGAAGTTCGAGCAGGACACCGGCATCAAGGTCCGGATGCTGCGCCTGGATGAAGGCACCTTCATCTCCAAGGTAGCCCAGCAGATTGCGGCCGGTTCTTCCCCCGACATTGCCGCCTCCAACAGCACCTATCCTCAGGCGCTGGAGGTGGTACAGCCCCTGCCCAGCTACTTCGACATCAACGATGGCTTCTGGGATCCCCGTGTCAGCGAGGCGACCAAGGTAGGCAAGACCTACTACTTCGTCAACTCCTACAACTCTCCCTTCACCGGCGGTTACGTGGTGTACTACAACAAGAAGATTTACAACAACAACGGTCTGTACTCTCCCCAGGATTACCTGGACGACGGTGATTGGTCCTACGAGAACCTCTTCAAGTGCATGGAAGATGCCAAGAAGCTGGGCTACAAGGGCGGTATCCTGGAGTCCATGACCCTGGCCGAGCAGATGGGCGTGTCCCTCATCAACTACGACCAGAACACCGGTACCTTC
>SVPB01000067.1 GCA_015066065.1 Oscillospiraceae bacterium
GATCACCGTGATGGCCATAGGTTCTCCTTTCCGATCACTTACTTCTCATATCCGCAGCCTTCGGTCAAACAAACGATGCCGCCGTTTTTGCCCTTCTTGCGGAAGAGGGTCTTTCCACACTTGGGGCAGGTCTCTTTGGTGGGATCGTTCCAGGTGGCAAAATCACACTTGGGATAGTTGACACAACCATAAAACTTGCGGCCGCCACGGGATTTTTTACTCACCAGCTGGCCACCGCACTTAGGGCATTCTCCCTCCGCCGTTTCCACAATACGCTTGGTGTTCTTGCAGGTGGGATAGCCGGGACAAGCCAGGAACTTACCGTATCGACCGGTCTTGATCACCATGCGGCGACCGCACAATTCGCACACTTCGTCGGTTTCCACTTCCGGCACCTTGACCTTTTCCATGTCTTTTTCGGCCTTAGCCAGGGTCTCCGAAAAACCGCCGTAGAACTGTTCCAGCACGTGGACCCAATCATCCTTACCGTGCTCCACCCCGTCAAGCTGTTCCTCCATGTGGGCGGTAAACTCCAGATCCACCACCTCGGGGAACTGTTCCTTCATAAGACCGGTAACCACCTCACCCAGCAACGTGGGCTTGATGGCCTTACCGTCCCGTTCAACGTACTCACGGGAAAGGATGGTGCTGACGGTAGCGGCATAGGTGGAGGGACGACCGATGCCGCTTTCCTCCATAGCCTTGATGAGGGTGGCTTCGTTATACCGGGCAGGGGGCTGGGTGAAGTGCTGGTTGCCGCCGATCTTACGGCAGAACAGCGTATCCCCCTGATGAATGACCGGCAAAGGCTTGTTCTCGTCGCTTTTCTCATCTTTTTCCTCCACGTACAGCGCCGCATGGCCGTCAAACTCCACCGTATAGCCGGAGGCCTTAAACAGATACTTGCCAGCGGAAATATCCACCTGACAGGTGTTCTGAATCTGATCGGCCATCAAGCTGGCCATAAAACGCTCCCAGATGAGCTTGTACAGCTTGTATTGGTCGCCGGTCAAAGAGTTTTTGACCTGCTCCGGTGTCAGAGAAGGCACCGACGGGCGGATGGCCTCGTGGGCGTCCTGCGCGTTGCTCTTACTCTTGTAATACCGGGCCTTGGGCGGCAAATACCCGTCACCAAAGGTGTGGCGGATGTAGTCGTTGCCGGCACGGCGAGCTTCTTCGGAAATACGCAGCGAATCAGTACGCATGTATGTGATCAAACCGGTGGCGCCCACCCCGGCGACCTCCACACCTTCATACAGCTCCTGCGCCGTTTTCATGGTGCGACGAGAGGAGAAGTTAAGCCTGCGATTGGCCTCCTGCTGCATGGTGGAGGTGGTAAAGGGCGGTGCCGGCGCCACCCGACGGGTACCCGTCTTGACGGTGGTGGCCTGGTAGGAGGCCGTCTTCAGCTCCTCCAGAATGGCGTCCGCTTGTTCCTTGTTCTTGATCTTGATCTTACTGGTAGCGGTACCGTAGAATTTTGCCGGGAAGGTGCGTCCTTTTTCGGTGACCGATAAGGTAGCGTCCAGCGTCCAGTATTCCTCGCTGACAAACGCACGTATCTCGTTCTCCCGATCCACCACCAGACTCACGGTGGCCGACTGCACACGACCGGCCGAAAGACCCTTGCGCACCTTCTTCCACAGGAAGGGGCTGAGCTTATAGCCCACGATGCGATCCAGCACACGGCGAGCCTGCTGGGCGTTGACCAGATTCATATCCAACTGCCGCGGCACCTGAATGCCGGCGGTCACGGCGGTACGGGTGATCTCATTGAACGTAACCCGATTTTCCTGCGTCAGCGGCATCCCCAACAGCAAGGCTAAGTGCCAGGCAATAGCCTCTCCTTCCCGGTCAGGGTCGGTGGCCAGAAAGATACGCTCACTACGGGCCGCCGCTTCCTTAAGCTGGCGGATAAGCGCACTTTTGCCGGGAATATCCACATAACGGGGGGTAAAACCATGCTCTACGTCTACGCCCAACAGCGACTTGGGCAGATCGCGGATGTGACCCACCGAAGCAATGACCTCATAGTCACTCCCTAAGTATTTCTTAACGGTTTTGGCCTTGGAGGGCGACTCCATGATGACGAGTTTGGACATCTGTGCCATCCTTTCTCTGCCATAGGCAGTTACAGTCTACAGTATTGCTGACCGGCGTGGTTGGCGGCACAGCCCACCATCTCCAGCTCGGTGAGCGCCGCCAGCAACGGCGGTATGGACATACCGGCGGCCTGCGCCAGTTCGTCCACCGGTATCGGCGTATCGGTCAGCAGGGCGTATACCGCCCGTGCCGCATCGGATACCTCGTCCGGTAAAAGCACCGGTGTTTCCCGTGCAGGCACGGGTAACTCCGTCTTAGGTCTGGGGGTTGGTTTTGGCTTAACCGGCACGGGCTGTTCCGGCCGGTTCTCTGCCTGCTTCTGCATAGCGGTGGCGGCTGACGCATCCAGCACGCCAGGATATACCGTCATGTATTCCGTCACAATGTCTGCCGCACCGGTAACCAGAACAGCGCCTTGACGAATCTCTTCATGTGCTCCGTCGTTGCGGTGTCCTTGTAAAGAGCCGGGCATCGCAAACACGTCCCGACCGTTTTCCCGGGCTAAGCGAGCCGTGATGCGAGCGCCACTGCGAGCCGGGGTCTCTGCCAAACATACGCCTTGGCTCAAGCCCACTAACAGGCGGTTACGTATGGGAAAAACACAATGATACGGTTCCCTATCGGGGTATTCGCTGATAAGCACACCGCCATTGTCCACAATGCGTTGACGCAAGGCCGTGTTTTCGGCCGGGTATTCCACCGACAATGGGCAGGCCATCACCAGCGCCGTTGTTCCCTGTGCCATCAAAGCACCGTTATGAGCAGCAGTATCAATGCCGACAGCGCCGCCGCTGACCACGACCATCCCGGAAGCGGCCAGACCGGCCGCCATGGCGTAAGCGGCCTGTTCGCCTGCCGGCGAAGGATGACGTGTCCCCACAACAGCGACCGCCGGACGCTCCTCCAGGCGGGGCATGGTGCCCCGGCAATACAGAGCAGCCGGCATATCTTCCAGCCGACGCAAGCCGGTGGGATACAGATCATCCTCCGGCGTGAGCACCCAATCGCCACGCCGCAGGGTATCATCCAGCAGACGACGGGCGGCCTCCAGGTCATCGGGACTGCGCCGCTTGAGACGGCGCAAAGCCACCGCCGGGAGTCCGATCTGCTTGAGGGCGGATGCCTCCGCCTCATACACAGCTGAGGCCACGCCAAATGCAGCGACCAGCGGCTGTATGGCCCGATTGCCCGGACCAAGCAGCTGTGCCAGCCATATCCAGTATGCGCGACTGTCCATCAGCGAGTCATCTCCCACATCACGATACCGGCCGCCATAGACGCATTAAGTGACTCGGCACGACCGGCCATACGAATGGTCACCCGCTGATGGCACGCCTCCACCGTCGCAGCCGTCAGGCCGCTGCCCTCGTTGCCGATCACGCACAAGCTGCCGGGAGAAAAGGTCGCCTCGGTCACCGAACGTGCGGACGGATCCACCACGCAGGCGTACGCCGTCATCCCCCGTTGCTGCAAGGCTGTCAGGGTGGTGGGCAGGTCTTCTGTCCGCCACAACGGCAGGCGAAACACGCCGCCCATACTTCCTCGTAACACCTTAGGGTTATACACGTCACAGCACCCGGTGGACAACAGCAGGCCGTCCAGCCCCAGTGCTTCGGCCGTACGGATCATAGTACCCAGATTGCCGGGGTCTTGTATATTCTCCAAAACCCCATAGCGACCCATATTATTAATTGTATCAAAACTTAACAGAATGTCAAGGTGTTTTACCACACAAAATACGCCTTGCGGATTGGCGGTGTCCGCCATGTGCCGGGAAACGGTGTCGGTGATCTCCACCGCCCGTTCGGCGGCCGCTATCAGACCCTCCACCACAGAGGAATAGGTCTCCCGGGCAGCCGGCGTATACAGCACCGTGTGCACCGGCACCCCGGTTGCCAAAGCATCGCCGCACAACCGGGCACCCTCAATAGCAAACAGGCCGCTGTCCCGCCGGGCACGGGCGTCCCGACACAGATTGCGCCATTCCTTAACGTATTGGTTGTCTTTACTGCTAACCGTCATAGTATCTCCGTCCTGACAAAGTAAAATTGCGTCCGGCGATACTGCCGGGCGCAATTCTAACTTTTTTATTTGAGCGCCGCCTTAGCCTTTTCGGTGAGGGCGGTGAAAGCCGCCGCATCGGAAACCGCCAGCTCGGCGAGCATCTTCCGGTTGAGGGAGATGCCGGCCTTCTTCAGGCCGTTCATGAAGGTGGAGTAGTTCATGCCGTTCGCCTTGGCACCCGCATTGATACGGGCGATCCACAGACGACGGAAATCACGCTTACGCTGCTTGCGGCCGATGTACGCATACTGGCCGGACTTCATCACCGCTTCCTTTGCGGTCTTGAACAGCTTGGACTTAGCGCCGAAATAGCCCTTAGCCAGCTTGAGAACTTTCTTTCTTCTTTTGCGCGTCATGAGTGCGCCTTTAACACGAGCCATGTTTGTTTACCTCCGTCTCTCAACTATTACGATTATTTGTAGGGAATCAGGCGCTTGATGGTGGCCAGATTGGTCTTGTCAGAGGCCACGGTCTTGCGCAGATTTCTCTTCCGCTTGGTAGTCTTCTTGTTGAGGATGTGAGACTTGTAAGCATGGCCGCGGATAGCCTTGCCGGTCTTGCTCAGTTTGAAACGCTTCTTCGCACCGCTGTGCGTTTTGATCTTAGGCATGTTGTATGTCCTCCTTAGTTAGGTTTTGTGTAAACAGGTTGTCCTGTACGCAACAAAATAATGATTACTTGCTCGCCTTGGGAGCCAGGAACATCAGCATATTCCGGCCTTCCACCTTAGCAGGCTTCTCCACCGTGGCTTCCTCAGCCAAGGCTTCTGCAAAGCGGTTCATGGGTTCCAGACCCAGCTCCGGGTGCGCCATCTCACGGCCGCGGAAGCGGATGCTGACCTTCACCTTGTCGCCGTGCTGCAAAAACTTGCGCGCCTGCACTACCTTGGTGTTGAAGTCGCCGATGTCGATGTTAAGGCCCAGACGAACCTCCTTGGTGTCCACTACGTGCTGGTTCTTACGGGCTTCCTTCTCCTTCTTGGCTTGCTCAAAACGGTACTTACCGTAGTCCATGATACGGCATACGGGGGGGACCGCCGTGGGAGCGATCTTGACCAGATCCAGACCGGCTTCGTCGGCCATGGCCTGCGCTTCCCGGGCAGACATAACGCCCAGCTGGGCACCGTCAGCACCGATGATACGCAACTCGTTGTCACGGATCTGCTCGTTGATCTGCAGCTCTTTCTTCGCTATGGGAAAGCACCTCCACTCGTTACAATTAAACAAAAAGCGGACAGCTACGCTGCCCGCCAACATCCACTATCCGCCCTGTAAGGACGGTAAAATGTACTGGATATAAACCCTTTGGAACGGTATCCGGGGGTGAGAGCAGGCATCGCTCTGCTTGATTTGTCCCGATGATTATAGCAGTTCCTCCACCGTTTGTCAAGAGGTTTTTTCGTTTTTTTGCTCAGGATGAAAAAACACCAGACAAGTCAGGTAGCCGCTAACCACCAGCAGGGTGGGATTGCCGCCGGACAGCGCCAGATAGACCGCCCCGGTCGCCAACGGGAGCAGGACAAGTGCCGACAACGCCGTCCGTAATCGGGCGGCGTGTTTTTCCGCACCGATCAGGCACAGGAGCATCTCCAGCATCTGTCCGCCGTCCAGCGCAGCAGCCGGTAGCAGGTTAAAAACGGCCAGCACCAGGTGCACCGCGGCGATACGGGTGACCCCCACTACCCACAATAGACCGGCGGCTACCAGATTGATCGCCGGGCCGGCGGCGGCAATGGCCAAAGAACGCCCATATCCCAGCAGACGGCGGCGATCCGCTTCGATGCGCATGCCGAAGGCGCTGAGCACACACGCATCCGGTGGACATCCCAAAGTAACCATAGCCAGTAAATGTCCCCCTTCATGGACGCAGGAGGCCAGCACACAGCTAATCGATAACCCCTCCGGTTGCCATAAAAGCAAGGCGGTCAGCATTAATGGGAATAGCAAGCTCAACCGACAGCGCACGCTGCCGATGCGCCACTCAAGCATACCGGTCCATCGGCAACATGCCACCGGGATCAAACACCGTGCCGTCCGCCGACACCTCCACGTGCAGATGACTGCCGGTGGCACGGCCGGTATCCCCTACCAGCGCCACCGTTTCCCCCGCACGCAAAACGGTGTTCTCCTGTACCAACACGGCGGAGCAATGAGCGTACAACACCTCCACCCCATCACCGTGTGACAAGCGCACAAAACGGCCCAAGCTGTCGCTCTCCCCCACCGCCAGCACCCTTCCGTAGTACATAGCCGCAATGGGGGTGCCGGTGGGAGCAGCAATGTCCACCCCTCGATGAAAATCCACCGTTCGGTCAAAGGGATCCTCCCGGTAACCGTACCCGGAGGTCAGGGTGCCGTCTGTCAACGGCGGCACACCAAAGCCGTTGACCATCAGCGGCACCGCCACCACACCGTCGGGCAAAGCGGTGCCGGAGACGGTCTCGTTCATCTGCGTCACCTGCGACGTCACCTCCTCCACCGGATCGCCGTCCCACAGGGCCATGACAGCGGCCAGCAGATCGTTGCGCTGTAAGCATTCCTTGAAGCGGCGGCAAAGATGGGTATACGCTTCGCCGCCGGCGGCCCGCAGTAACAATGCCAGCAACAGGATCGCCACACACGCCAGACTTTGTACCGCTACCACCAACCCCGTCCCCCGTGCCCGACGCGGCTTTTTCTCCGGCGGTGGTGCGGTGGATGGCGGAGACGCGGTACCACTCCAGCCGCCATGCCAAGATGTCCGTTCCTGTTCGATCATAAGCGCCTCACACGATAATACAGATCAGGCCATTACAGCCCTCGTTGATAATGCGTTCCACCGTTTCCTTAAGCTTGTGACGAGCCTCCTCCGGCATATGCTGGAGCTTGCTGTGCAAGCCTTCATTAACCAGTCCGTACAGGGAGGTGCCAAAGATATTGGAATCCCATATCCGGGCAGGCTCCTCCTCAAACTGACCCAGCAGGTAATTGACCAGATCTTCGCTCTGTCTCTCGGAGCCTACGATGGGGCTGACCTCCGTCTGGATGGTGGCTTTCATTAGGTGCAGGGAGGGGGCGGCTGCCCGCAGGCGAACACCGTAACGGCCACTCTGCCGGATGATCTGGGGTTCCTCCAAGGTCATCTCTTCCATATCCGGCATGACGATGCCGTAGCCGGTAGCCTCCACCTGCTCCAGAGCGCCCTCCAGCTTCTTATAACGGCGGCAGATCGCCGCCATTTCCAGCACCTTAGCCATGAGCGCCCCTTCATCCGGAATCTCCAGGCCGGTGGCCTCCCCCAGAATCTGGTATAACAGCTCCGGCCGCAGGGTGGCGGTTACGGTAGCCATACCACAGCCCAGATCCACCTCTTCCAGAGTGGCCTTATCCACGTGGGGGCACCCCTCCAGCACCCTCACCAGACCGGCGGCATCGCTGACCCGGCTGGCCTGCCCGGCTGCCGCTTTAACCGCCTCCATCACCTGACAGCGTACCGGATGCGATCGCTCCAGCCGCATCAGCCAACGGGGCATAACCACCCCTACCTGCCGCAAGGGGAACTGGGATAGCAATGCCGCCAACAGGCCCAGCATCTCCTCCTCACCCATATCCCGGCAGTTAACCGGCATCACCGGTACACCGTATTTGTCCCCCAGCTCTGCCGCCAACTGTTGGGTGGATGCCGCATGGGGATCCACCGCATTAAGCAGAACGATAAAGGGCTTGCGGATCTCCTGCAGCTGCCGCACCACCCGTTCCTCCGCAAAGGCGTATTCCTCCCGGGGAATATCGGTGATGCTGCCGTCGGTGGTGACCACCAGGCCGACGGTGGAGTGCTCATTGATCACCCGACGGGTACCCTCCTCCGCCGCCATGTTGAAGGGGATCTCCTCGTCATACCAGGGGGTCTTGACCATCCGGGGCTGTTCCTCTTCAATGTAACCCAGCGCCGAAGGGACGATATAGCCCACGCAGTCGATAAGACGCACACGCATGGTGGTCACCCCATCCGGTGACAGACGGGCGGCCTGCTCCGGGACAAACTTAGGCTCGGTGGTCATGATGGTGCGTCCGCCTGCCGACTGAGGCAGTTCATCGTTGGCTCGTTCCCGACGATAGGTGTCCTCCATCCGGGGAATAACCAGGGTATCCATAAACCGCTTGATAAAGGTGGATTTACCGGTGCGCACCGG
>SVPB01000068.1 GCA_015066065.1 Oscillospiraceae bacterium
ACCATGATGATCAAGTACATCATCCACAATACCGCCCTCAAGTATGGCAAGAGCGCCACCTTCATGCCTAAGCCCATCTATGGCGAGGCCGGCAGCGGTATGCATGTGCACATGATCCTCTTCAAGGATGGCCAGCCGGTGTTCTCGGATGACAATGGCTATTCTCACCTGAGTGAAACGGCTCACTATTTCATCGGCGGTATTCTCAAGCACATCGGTTCCCTGTGTGCGATCACCAACCCCAGCACCAACTCCTTCAAGCGCTTGGTGCCCGGCTTTGAAGCACCCGTGACGGTGGGTTACGCCACCTCCAACAGAAGTGCTGTTATCCGCATTCCTGCCTATGCTAAGAGCCCCGATAAGCGCCGCTTTGAGCTGCGTAACCCGGACGCTACCTGCAACCCCTACTTCTGTTATGCGGCCATCCTGATGGCTGGTTTGGACGGCGTGAAGAACAAGATCGACCCCCACGCCAACGGCTGGGGTCCGTACGATATGAACCTTTACAACCTCCCCGAAGAAGAGAAGGCCAAGCTGCAGGGTCTGCCGGTGTCCCTCGACGAGGCGCTGGATTGCTTGGAGAAGGATTACGCTTACCTCACCGAGGGCGGCGTGTTCCCCGAGGAGCTGCTGAAGAACTTTATTAAGATGAAGCGTGCTGAGAGCCGCCAGATGGCCGCTATTCCGCACCCGGCTGAGTTCGATAAGTACTACAATCTGTAAGCATTAAATAAAAGAAGCCAGACACATCATCGGATGTGTCTGGCTTCTTTTGGCCTATTACAGAGGGATCTTTTGCCATTTTTTTAGTTGATCACGATAGGCGGCGGCTCGATCCCAACCGCCGTTGTAGCACATGGTCAGAAACGCTTCGATGACCTCGTTGTGAGCTTCACAGGTAAAGGCGTTTTTCATGTTGGCGACCTTCCGCTGGCTTTCCACCATCTCCGGGTGATACTGGGCGTGCCGCACGTAGATGGCACCGCCGATGAGACACCAGCCTTCAAAGAACCGTTGCAGCTCCTCCGGATCGGCGATGGGACGGCAGATCTCGTCAAAGTGGCGGTTAAAGGCTTCCAACCGTTCCCCCTTCAGCAGCTCCATCCGATCCCAGTCGTAGTGATAGGGGTGGAAGGTGGGGGCGACGGTACCGTCTTTAAACTCCAGCATGGTCATGTAACCGCTGAAAAAGGCGCAATCGGGATGGTCGCACCAGCCCTCTACCGTGTCGCAGGAGTAGTAGAAGTTACCCATGCTGTAGATGATGGGTTTACCGTTGTAGATCTCATACCCTTGAGGGCAGTGGGTGTGCATCGCCACTACCGCATCGGCACCGATATCCAGGAAGAAGCGGTAAAGCTCCTGTTTACCGGGGGAGGGGATGGCGTTGTCCTCATTGCCACCGTGAAAATACACCACCACTGCGTGACCACGTTTTTTCTCTTCCAGGATCCGCTGGGTGGTCAGCCCCAGACGATAGCCGGCGGCACCGGGGGTGTTCGGTCCGGCGATACCATATTCGTTTTCGCAGATTGCCAGTACGGATACCGTCTGTCCATCCTTAACGAAACGGTGGGGACGGTACGCTTGCTCCAGATTATCGCCGGCCCCAAGCCAGGGAAACCCGTTCTTCTTCAACACATCGCAGGTGTATGCAATGCCGTCCTTACCAAAATCGCCGGTATGGTTGTTGGCCAGTCCCACCGCATCGGCGCGCAGTGCCTTAAGCCCGTATACGTACTCAGCCAGTGACCCGGTATTGGGACCACTCTTGATGATGGGCTCAAACCCATTGTCAAAGGGCGTTTCCAGATTCACCATGCGAAAATCAGCCTCATCCAGCACCGGCTGCAGCTCCTCAAACATGGCATCAATGGCCGCATCGCCTATATATTCCTTATAACGCCGAAAACCCAGGTCGGACATAAATAGGATTTTCATACATTACCCTCCGTGTGCTTTTTCCAGAACTGCAGGAACATCTCCCAGTCACATGCGCGGATCTTGTGTTCACCCACCGACATGTGATACCCAATGCACCCTTCATGATAAGGGGTGTCCGGCTGGACGTCCTCCGGCAAAACGACGCCTTTTTTGCCGTAAAGCTCATACGCTTCACTGGCAAGCACGCAGGCACGGCGCTCGCTGGCAGGATCCGCCCAATCATCCAGAGCACTGCTCTGCACGTACAGCAGACGAGGGGCGATCAATGCCAGCAACATGTGTTGATCGACGGGGAACATTTCCTCGTTGTCGGCATAGGTCCACTGCTTTTGACACAGCCAGTCGGTGTGGGTGGAGATGAAGTCGATGTGCTCTCCGGTTTTGCCACGCAGCATAGCGGCACCCATACAACCGGACGAGTTGGAGATGATCAGACTGAATCGGGTGTCGTTGGCACCTGCCCAGAGGGCGGCTTTGCCACCACGGGAATGTCCGGCCACCGCCAGATTGTTGGCATCAATGCGAGGGTCGGTGACAAGATAATCCGCCACACGGGACGCTGCCCATGCCCAAGCGGAAACGGCCGCCCAGTCGGAAGGCTTGCGCTTGTCCGGGGTGGGGCCATAGTGGGCAAACAGACCGATGTCATAGGTGCGCAGATTGCGGTGGTCAGGGTAGATGTCGGTGTAATACAGCACCGCTACCGCCACGCCCTTGGCGCAAAGATCGGCAATGGGAATAAACAGACAGTTTGGTTCGTTATCGATATCGCTTTCGCTTTCCTGAAGGTAGTGCATGAAGTACAGCACACAGGGGGCAGGTTCCTCGGTCTTGGGCAGGAAGAGCCGGATGGGGAACACGTATCCGTCGCAGTTGATGGCAATGCGTTTATAGTCGGTGCCACCCACCTCTTTTTCCTCCACAGTCTCAAAGGAAAGGTTGACGGGGATGTTGTCCGGACAACGGCCGTAGGCGTAATGGGTCAGCAGCTCCAGTAACTCCTCACGACGGAATTTTTCCCACAGATCGGTGTTGGTGATCGGTTCCCCACTAAGGGAAGTCATTAGCTTCGGTTCCATGCTGTCTTCATCCTTTCATGCAGGCATTTTGCCGTTTGATTTCCTCAATGGCTTTCATTACATTCATGGCTTCGGCGCTCTTGATGGGATAATCCGCACCGTTGCGTACCGCTTCATACAGATAGACCCAGGTCTGATCCAGCGGATGATCGTACCAAGGCAGTTCCTCCTCCACGAAGTCCAGCTCCGGTCCCGGATGGAACCGGGCGCCGGCCGGCGTGTGGGGATCAGCCTTTAATTGCGGCAGCTCGAAGCCCGGCTTGAGATACCGGATGCGGTAGGTCTTGCCTAGGTCGATGAGCGAGCCACGGGTACCGTTGATAACGTATACCGGCTGGGGCAGGGCAGAGGCGCCGCTGATTTCGATCTCCACGATACGGTCGTTGATTCCTACAAAATCGGCACGCACATAATCCTCGCAGTCACCGGCGGCCAGTACCTGCCGGGTGACAGCGTACAGCTGTTTGTAATCGCCGCCGCAGAACTGAAGCGCTTGATCGACCAGATGCGGTCCCCAGTTGAGGAGCTGTCCGCCGCCGTACTGGGATAAGGTCTGCCAGTCGGCGCGCACCTCATAACCGCATACCGTGCGGCGGATGGAATAGACGTCCCCCAGAATACCGGAATCGATGATCTGATTTACCTGCTCAAACATGGGCTCAAACCGCCGATTGTGCCGGATGAACAGCCGGCGTTCGCCGTACTTTTCCGCCAAACGAAACAGCTCTTCCGCTTCCCGGTAGGTCTGGCACATGGGCTTTTCCAAGAAAACGATTTTACCGGCCTCCAAAGCGGTCTTGGCGTGCTTAAAGTGATCACAGGACCGCGTGGCGATGTCCACCACCTCTACCTCGGGGTCCTCTACCAAGTCCTCCACATTGTGGTAGGTGCGGCAGCCGTAGATTTTTTCCATGTTTTCCACACGGTCTGGCTCGCAGTCGCATACGGCCACAATGTCAAACAGCTCTTCTTTGCCTTTCATTTCACGCAGATGCATGGAATAACCGGCGCGCCCCAGACCTACCATACCCAATTTGATCGGTTTACTCATTTTTTCCAGCCCCATTTCTCTAATACGTGATAGTTTTCTTCCATATCCAACAGCGGATCCCATTGATGGGTATCCTGCTCGACGAATATCCAGCCGCCAAAGCCCCGGTTCAGGGAATTTTTAAAGACGTACTCGTTGTCAATGGGGAAATCCCCTTGCTCCAGACCGCAGAAGTGTCCTCGTTGCTGCCACGCCTGCGCATCGGGAGTGGCACTCTGCTGCCAGCCCTTGAGGTGATAAGCGGCAATGCGGTCGTAGTAGGTGTCTACGATATACCGCACATCACCGCCAGCCACCGCCAGGTGTCCCGTATCCAGCAGAAGATCCACGTGAGGGCACTTCTCCAGAACGGTCTCCAGCTGTTCCTGCGTTTCAACCGGAGAGCCCAAGTGGTTGTGTAACGCCACGCGGATGCCGTACTTGCGGCACGCCAGCCCCATCTGTTCCATACGCCGCAGGTAGTCTGCAAAAGATCCGTGGTAGACTTCCCCCCACACGTAGTCACCGCCCAAAGCCGCCGTCCATTTGATGGCGTTTTCGGGGGTAGCGGCGTTGCAGGTAGCAAACCCCATCCCCAGTTTTTTGAGCTGTGCGGCCTTGCGCAGAGCATCTTCGGCGCTGTCGGGATATAAGCGCTCTAAGCCGTCGTAGCCGATCTTCCGAATGGAAAACAGCCGTTCATCGTAGTCGTAGAAACCGCCGTACCACGCAAACATGCCAAAATCGGCCACACCGATCCTTGCCATTTTCAACCACTCCTTTTTTGAATTTCTAACTTTATTATAGATAAAACTAACTTGCAAGTGTAGCCGGAATCTTAATATAATTTGCGACAAAATCGTGTTATCTTACGCTTTTCGGCCAACCTGTCAAAATTATCGAAGAAGTCTCTTGCTATTTCTTTTTCTTGTGCTATACTGAGGGTGAAAACAACGCCCGGAAGGGGGAGCGTACGTGGAACCGTCATTGCTTTCTGCTAAGTTTTTGGGTTTTTCCTTTTATCGCCGTAATGATGCTTTTGCCATTCCGGCGCGCGAATTGCGGTACCTTGACCTGACCTATTGCCTGGAAGGGAGCATGGAATATATTTATCGAGGCGAACGGGTGACCTTGCATGCCGGCGACGCCATCCTATATCCGGTGGGAGCCGTACGGGAGCGCCTATATACCGATACCCCCAATTATTACGCCAGCTTTAATGTGGAATTTGACGCCCCCTTTCTTCCGCAGGTGTGTGGCTATCTTCCGCATTGTGTGCGTTCTAACACGATGCCTATGCTGGAAATGTTCCGGGAAGAATACAACTCGGTTTCACCCCGTAAGCAAGAAAAATGCGCCGCCCTCTTTTCTTATCTGTATTATCAACTGGCCGAGTCCGTGTTAGATAAAGAGAATGCCGCTGTGCGCCGTGTACGGCAGTATTTGTCCAGCCATCTGTCCGAACGCATTACGTTGGAACAGCTGGCCGCGGTGGTGCATCTGTCGCCCAACTATTTGTGCTCGCTGTTTAAGCAGGAGACCGGTTGGACGATCATGGAATACCTGCTTCGACAGCGGGTGGAAAAAGCAAAAAGAATGATGGTGACCGAGGAAGATTCGCTGTCCCTCATTGCCGAAAAGTGCGGCTTTTCCGACTATAACTATTTTTCACAAACCTTCCGCAAGCTAACGGGCACCACCGCCATGCAGTACCGCAAAGCAAGGCGAACCCCTATTAACAAAGATTAATGGAATCACATAAACGAAGAACGGACACCAAAACGGTGTCCGTTCTTCATTTTAGCCTACAAAGGTGTGTAGATATAGCTTAATACTGCGTAGGGGCGTACATGTTGGGTGCGGAAACCGACACCGTAGCGGTAATAGTATTGATGACATTGACGGCCTTGACGGCCTGCTTGGGCACATCAGCCACCGAGACCGTTTCCTCGCCGCTACAGCCACCGCAGCCACTCAGCGATAGGATGAGCAGCAGGACGACCAATAATTTTCGCATGATCATACCTCCCGGTTACAGTTTCTTGTGAAGATTATACTGTAAAAAGGACAACGATGCAACAGGAATGCAAAAAACAGACACGCTTCTCCTCGGCGCCTTTTTCCGGCTTTGCTTTGTCACTTTACTTTTTCGACATGATCTGTTATAATAGCCGGGAATGGAGGGGTTGTTATGATGGAGTTTCTCGGCCTGGTCGAGGGAGGTTACACCCGTGAACCGGAAGGCTATTTCTCTTGGCAACATCTGACCTTTGTAGGCTGTCTTTTAGCGGTTATGACTCTGCTGGCTGTTTTTCTGGGACGTCGGAATCGCCATCGACCCTTCGGGGACAAGAATAAGGTGATCATCACAGCCGCGATCCTCATAGATGCATTTGAGATCTTTAAGATCGTTGTTCTGTGCATCCGGGATGGGAGCGCCGAGCCTATTCAGCGTACCTTGCCGCTGTTTTTGTGCAGCATCCAGCTGATCGCTTTGCCGCTGGCGGCTTTCTCCAAAGGCCGTATAAGGGAATCGGCACTGGACTTTGTGTGTATTTTTGGCATTTTGGGCGCTGTATTCGGCACCATCGGTGCCGGACAGAACTATAACGCTTATCCCGTTTTATCCATGGATAACGTGATCTCCGGCATTACCCATGGCATCTCGGGCTTTGCTTCGCTGTACATTCTGTTTGCCCGTATGGCTGGGATGAAACGCAAGAACATCCCCATCACCTTTGCGATCCTTATCTTCTTCTGCGCAGCGGCATACGTGGCTAACATAGTCATTGATTACAACTATATGTTCCTCATGCGAGGCGACGGCACTCCCTACGACATTCTGTACAATCTGGTCGGGGGCAATGCGGTTCTGTATCCGATGGGCGTCGTAGCCCTGTTCCTAGGCTATATTGCTCTTTTCTATTGGCTGTTCTACGTACTGACACGCAAAAGCCGGCAGACCGCCAAGGAATATGTGGAGCTGACCCAATGATATTCATCGGCTGACCAAGAAGGGCGGCACCCATTCGGGTGCCGCCCTTTTGTTGTTTCTCTTTTACTTAAGTACCTTGAAGTAGGCAAGCAGAGCCAGCACCAGCCCGGCCAACACATACAGGCCGACCAACGAGCCGACCAGCCCCATGACGACGCCGACGATGGGGAGCTTAGCCAACAGACCGATGACAAAGCCCAGCACCACATCTACCACCAGATGCAATAGGCAGATGATGACCAGAGAAGCCACGTCCTTGGCTACAAAAGAGAAGGGGAAAATTTTCTTCAGCAGTTCCATTATTATTCTCCTTTCTGTTTATTTTTCACCGAGCAAACCGATTCCAAGGGAAAGCCATCTCGTCGGGATGGCTTTGGGCGGAGATCGGTATGCCGGTTATCGGATGTGGGAAGGTGAGCGACACGCTCCACAGCGCCAAATGGCGGTGGTGTTCGCCACCGTACCGGCTGTCGCCTACCAGCGGCAGACCCCGGGAGGCAAACTGCACCCGTATCTGGTGGGTACGGCCGGTGTGTAGTTGTACGGATAGGAGGCTGTATGTACGCCCCTCTGCTTCCACCGTCTGCATGGTGTGATAGGAGAGGGAGGCGTGACGAACCCCCTTACGGGGCCGTTTTACCACAAAGGACTTGTTATGCCGCAGGTCGTGGTACAGTAGGTCTTCCCAAGTTCCTTCCGGTGCTTCGGGACGTCCTGCAACCACCGCCCAGTACTGCTTGCGAAAGACATCGTGTTGTCCGACCATGTGAGAAAGTGCGGCGGCGGCCGCCCCGGTGCGTGCGTAGACCATGACACCACCGGTGGCACGGTCCAGCCGATGCACCGGTAAAACCGGAAGCCCTCGGTCTTGCAGCCATTGAGGTAAGCTATCCGCACCGGAAGCATCCGCTTGGGAGAGGATCCCTTGCGGCTTTTCCACTATCACCAGGTGGTCGTCTTGATATAGAATGTTCATGAGCGCTGTATGGTAGACAAGAAGGCGCGGTGGGCCATATAGACATCGATCTTGGACACGATTTCAAAAGGAGCGTGCATGCTCAGCACCGGTACGCCCAGGTCCACGGTGTCCACGTCCAGGTTGGCAATATACATGGCAACGGTGCCGCCGCCGCCGGCGTCCACCTTGCCCAGCTCGCCGGTCTGCCAC
>SVPB01000004.1 GCA_015066065.1 Oscillospiraceae bacterium
GTGGAGCACGTGGTAACGGCCGTGATACTCCCGGGTGCGCTCAATGGCCTGCACGTCCCGGGGATCCTCCACCACGCAGATGACCGACCGATCACGCCGGGTATCGGCGCACACGGCGCAAGGTTCGGTATCGGTCAGATGACAGCACACCGGGCACTCATGCACCTGCTCCCGGGCTTCCCGGAGGGTGTCCACCAGCGCACGGGAGGCTTCCTCTGACTGGTTAAGCAGATAAAAGGCCAGCCGGGCCGCCGACTTGCGGCCGATGCCGGGCAGGCGCTCCAGCTGTTCCTGCAGCCGTTCCAGCGGTACGATGGTATACGCCATAGCCGCCTCAGAACATCCCCGGCAGCGCCATGCCGCCGGTGATCTTGCCCATCTCTTCCTCGGCGTTGGCCGCCGCCTGCCGGTGTGCCTCGTTGACCGCCGCCATCACCAGATCGGCCAGCATCTCCGCATCCTCCGGGTCAATGACCTCCGGCTGGATGGCCAGCGCCGTCACTTGATGGGCACCGTTGACCGTAGCGGTCACCGCACCGCCACCGGCCTTGGCGGTGTACTCACGCTCCTCCAGCTCCTGCTGCTTGGCCGCCATGTCCTCCTGCATCTTCTGGGCCTGGCGCAGCATGCTCTGCATGTTACCGGGGCCGCCGCCCATACCCTTGGGAAGATTTGCTTTCATCCTACATCATCCTTTACGTATGATTTTATTCATTTTCGCTGACCGGTATGCCGGCTTGCCGCCCGGCATCCAGCAGACGGGACAGAGGGTCGTTCTCCCCCTTCTGTACCCGGGAGATCCGCCGCAGTCCTAACCGCCAACGGCTGCCGGTCACCGCCTGGATAGCGGTCATGAGCAGCTCCTTGTTGTTATCCCGGCTGAGCATCTCCTTAAACATCTCATTGTCGGTACAGATGAGCAGCATATCCCCCTTGTAGAGGGCGGTGGAATCCGCCAGCACCGCAAACAGCGGCATGGATTGCTCCATCACCTTATCCAGCACGTCCCCCCACTGGGTGCAGGGGGTCTCCTCCGGCGCCTCGGGCGGCTCCGCCGGGGCCGGCGGCTCTTGGACCGGTGCCGGTTCGGCCGCCACGGCAGGGGCTTGTGCCGGGGTAACCGGCTCCTGCGCCGGTGCCGGCTCCGCCGGGGCGGAGGGTGCCACGGTCACGCCGCTGCGCACCGCCTGCTCCAGCTCTCCTATGCGCCGTAAAAGCGCCGGGGTGCTGTCCTCCAGCCGGGGGTCGCACAGCCGCAGGAGGGTCATCTCCATCTCCACCCGGCGGGAAACACCGCCCTTGAGCCGTTCCAGAGCGTCCTGCAGTACCGACAGCATATGCAGGACGGTGGCAGGGGGCATCTGCCCGGCCAGCTCACGCATGGGCGCCATGTCCTCCGGAGGGGCCACGATCAGCTCCCCGGGTTCCCGGACGTTCTGCAGGATCATCAGATTACGCAGATAGCCGATCCACTCGGCACACAGCCGTTCCATGTCCTTGGAGGAACGGTACAGCTCCTCCAGCAGACCCAGCGCTCCGGCGGCATCCTGCCGGTGGGCACACACCGTCAGGTCGTGCAGGGACTGCACCCCGGTCATACCGGTGCAGGCGGCCACGACAGCGGCATCGATGTGGCTGTTGCCGGAGGCGCACTGGTCCAGCAGGGACAGCGCATCACGCATGGCACCGTCCGCCAGCCGGGATAAGAGCGCCGCCGCCTCGTCGGTAAGGGTCAGCCCCTCCGCCTTAGCCACCTGATGCAGACGGTCAGCGATGGTCTCCGGGCGAATCCGGCCAAAGTCAAACCGCTGACAGCGGGACAGGATGGTGGCCGGCAGCTTGTGCACCTCGGTGGTAGCCAGGATAAAGATCACGTGTGCCGGCGGCTCCTCCAAGGTCTTGAGCAGAGCGTTGAACGCCCCGGAGGACAGCATATGCACCTCGTCGATGATGTACACCCGGTAACGACCGTTGACCGGGGTGAAGGAGACCTCCTCCCGCAGATCACGGATATTGTCCACGCCGTTGTTGGAGGCGGCGTCGATCTCGGTCACGTCCAGCACCGAGCCATCGTCGATCCCCCGGCAAATGGCGCACTCGTTGCAGGGGTCCCCCTCCACCGGGTGCAGACAGTTGACCGCCTTGGCCAGGATCTTGGCGCAGGTGGTCTTGCCGGTGCCCCGACAGCCGGTAAACAGATAGGCGTGGGATAACCGGTCGTTCTTCAGTTCGTTCTTGAGTGCGGTGGTCACCGTTTCCTGTCCGCAGACGTCGGAAAAGGTCTGGGGTCGCCATTTGCGGTACAGCGCCTGGTACATGGGCTGTCACCCTCCTTCGTGTGGGATAAGAATAGCCGCACGGTCTCGGGCATACGGGTGGGTTGACTGCGGCACACGGACACAACCGCTTAATGCTGCTCGGTTCCCCGCCTGACATGGTTCACGGCGCACCGTCGCACAGGACCCGCCCGTATGCCCCAAAGCGTACGGCTTTCATACATCTTATATATTATACACCACCGCCACACAAAAATCAACTGTCTTTTACGGTTATTTTTACGGGTTTGGGCGCATAAACTTGTACGGGTGATGCGGTGTGAAACACAAGTCAAAACAATGGCTGCGGCGGCTGGGTGCCGGGCTGGCGACAGCGGCGCTGGTGGCGGTACTGCCGGTCAACTGGCGGCGGCTGGGGGAAGGACTGACCCTGACGGCGGCCGCCTTGCACCAGCCGCAAAACGCCGTGGCCCTGTTGGAGGAACGGCTGACCCCCTCTCCGGTGGTGACCCTGCCGGGCGAGACGGCGCCGCCGTCGCTGGGGGAGGGTGACCGTACCGGGGTGCTTGCCGTCCCGGACGTGCCGGCGGCGGCACCGGTGACCGTTCCGCCCGAGGACGGTACCGGCGGCAAGATCCTCACCCGGACCCTTGACCCGGGGGACACCACCCGACACCCGGTAGCGGTGCGTAACCGCAGTAACCGGACGGTGGACATTGACACTGCGCTGGCCACCGCCTTTCGGGGGCGGTTTACCGATACCACCCAGCCGCAGGTGCTTATCCTGCACACCCACACCACCGAAGGGTACATGACCTACGATGCCGGCTACTATAACGCCGCTGATCGGAACCGCACCAGCGACGAGAGCCGTAACGTCTGCGCCGTGGGAGAGGCCATGGCCGCCACCCTGCGCCGGGCCGGCATCGCCGTGCTGCACGATACCACCATCCACGATTCCCCCCAGTACACCGGCGCTTACGACCGCAGTGCGGCCACCGCCCGGCGGTATCTGGAAAAATATCCCTCCCTCCGGGTGATCATCGACCTGCATCGGGATGCGGTGATGGAGGATAACACCACGCTTGTTAAGCCCACCGTCACGGTGGATGGCCGCCAAGCCGCCCAGATGATGTTTGTGGTCGGGGTGACCCATACCAGCGACCTGCCCCATCCGCATTGGGAGCAGAACCTGGCTCTGGCCGCCCAATGGCAGCAGAAGCTCACGGCGCTGGCGCCGGCATTGATGCGCCCCCTCAACACGGTGCAAAGCCGGTATAACCAGCATCTGGCTCCCGGCTACCTGCTGGTGGAGGTGGGCAGCGAGGGCAACACCTTGGAGGAAGCGGTATATTCCGGCCAGCTTTTGGGCAACACATTGGTAGACCTGCTGAAATGAGGGATGCCCATGGACGCCTTTCGCCGTCTGAGCGCCGTGTTCCTGCTGGCCCTGTGTCTGCCGGGACTGCTGCTGAGCTGTTTTGTCATCCACTGCAACATCCGCCGCACGGTGGAGGGGGCGGTGTCCTTTGACCTTGGCTACCGTGCCGCCGGGGGCTTTCCCCTCCTGACCGATGCCGACGGAGAGCTTCTGTGGCGTCCCGGCGCCGGATGGGAGCAAGCCACCACGCTGGCAGACGCTCCCACCCATCTTATCCTATGGATCTATGGCCGGATATCCCATCTCCTGGCCGACAATGAATAGCCGCCCGATGCCAGAAGGCACCGGGCGGCATGGTGTTTATGACGCTTTTTTGCGGTCGTGCCGCCACATACCCACCAAGGTGGAGATGAAGGTAAAGCTCTCGTTGACAAGCCCCATCCAGGAACGGGCAAAGAGGTTGTACACCCACATGCTGGTGGCGATGGGCACGCACAGCTTGCGAGACAAGGGAGGGATGCCCTTGCCGAAGCTGATGACCGACAGGAAGGAGGCCAGCGCCGTCAACAGGCTCGTCCAGTCCTTCCAGGTGACCCAAGCACTGCCGCAGGCCAGCACCAGGAACACCCCGATGGCGATCTTACCGGCACGGCCCTGCCGATCCACCAGCCGGAAGGTCAGCTCCCGGCAGGTAGCCAGAAAGGTGATGGCCGCCCCACTGAGCGCCCCCAACAACGCATAATGCAGGCACCAGACGATGTCACCGGTGAGCTTGACGGTCAGCAGCTTGTTGGCGTCCTTCTGCTGGTACACCAGAATGTTGCAGACGATACCGGCAACGCCAAAAAGGGTACTGACCACATACAGCACCCACATCCAGGCGCCGGTCAGCCCGTAGATCTCCTCGGGAATCATGGAAAAACCACCTTTTTTGTCGCATTTCCCTCATTGTACCTCTTGGCGATGGGTTTTGCAAGCCCTATTTTTTACAGGGTCACCCAGCCGGACACATACAGCGCCACCGGGGTTTTCCCTACCCGATCGGGGCGGTTGGTCACCCGGTAGCGGTTGCCCACCTTGATGCCGTCGTACAGATAAAAGCTGCCGGTACGGGTCACATAGGCACTGCCCCTGGCGGTCAGGTACAGACGGCCCTTCTGCAGGGTCACCTTGTCCCCGGCACGGGGGGCGGTCTTCACCGGAGCCGTGCCCGGCAGACGGTAGGTCACCCCCAGCAGGGTGCAGAAGGCCTGGGCGGTCTCCTCCGCCAGCTTTTGCATCCCCTCCCGGTGGAACCAGGCACAATCTGCGGCGTTGTCGTGGAAGAACAGCTCATCGTACAGACAGGTCATGGCGGTCTGCCGGATCTCGTACAAGGTGCTGTTGTCCACCACCTTATGGGTGGGCAGACATTGACGGTAGCGGTGGATGGCGCCGGCCTTCATCCGGCTGTCCGGGTTGGGCCAGCACATGGTCATGCTGTACCGGCCGCCGCCGGCATTGGTGTGCGCCACATAGTAGAGGTCGGCGCCCCAACGGTTGGCCTCGGTGACCCGGGTCTTCATGGCCTTTTCGCCGGTGAGGGAGGCATCTCCTCGCATCACCGCAAAGCCCAGCTCCTTGAGGCGCTTTTCCAGCACGTCCATGTAGGCGTTGCAATGGGTGTTTTCACTGCAGTTGCCGGGGCAGGCGGTGGCGTTGTCCACCGCATGAGCCGCCGGCGATAAGTAGATCTTTTTGGCCACGGTCATCCCTCCTTCGGGTGGCACGCCGTCTCCGGCAGACCAGCCACGCTGGTCAAGAGACTCAGCACGCCTGCCAGCACAGCGGAGCTGGCCACCATCAGCCAGTCCACCTCGCCCAGCACCGCGGCGGTGCCGATGGTCGCCAGCGCCGTCTGCGCCACCGTCCTGACCGCACGCACCCCGGCGGCCTTGCACCAGTTGTGTATGTTCTTCATTGGTTTGACTCCTTTCTACAATCCCAAGCGGATCAAAACGTACCCCACCAGACCGGTCACCGCCGCCAGCAGGGCCTTGTCGGTGATCGCCTCCCACCGGCGGCCAGGCTTGGCGGCCAGCAATTTAACGTCCGCCTTGATCTCCCGGACATCCCTGTCCATGTCGGTCTGTTTTTGGGCGATGGTGGCCACCGACCGCACCAGCTCCGCCATGTCCTCCTGCCGGCGTTCCAGCTCATCCAACCGGTGGGTGTTGGACTTGGAGCGATCCTCCACGTGGCTCAGGCGGCGTTCCACCTCCAGCGCATCCACTATGCCTCACCTCCCAGCAAGGCTTGCAGCAGATGCGCCACGTCCAGCCGACCGCTGACCGCGATCGGGCCCACGTCGGCGTACAGCGTGTTGCTCCCTTCCCCGGCGATCACGGTGGTCACCCCGGAGGGGGCGGCAGACACCGTTTCGCCACGGTACGGCTCATATGGCGTGGCCACCGTGCCGGCTTCCACCTGCACCCGGTATTCCTCCCCGAAGAGCTTGTCCGACACCTCCAGAGACGAGCTGGCGTTGCCGTTATAGACGTACAGCACATCCCCTTCCTCCAGGGTGACGGTGGGCTTATCCAGCCGGGTGCCGGTGACCACGTTCACCTTCTCCCGGAATCCCCCGGCGGCGGTGTTGACGGTGCTGTAGATGTACCGGGTGGCGGTACCGGCAATGCGCTCGGCGTGCAGGGTGTAGCTGCCGGGGGGCAGGGCCAGCCGGTAGCCGTAATACTCCACCCGGGTGCCGTCGTTCTTGGTGGTGACGGTGACGGCACTCACCGGCCGGGACACGTCCAGCCGGTTTTTACCGCACCGGGTAATGGTGGTAGGGGTGTCCGCCGCCCGGGTGATCCGGGGATAGAAGACAAGCCCCTCGCACACGGTCCCCGGCTGTAGGGCGATATGCAGCACCCAACAGCCGCTGTAGGTGTACGCCCCGGGGACAAAGGCAGCGCCCTCCCCGGTGTCGGTGACACGGATGCTCCACGTGGAATCCTCCGTCAAGCACAGGCGGTACGCCCCCTCCCCACCGGCAGGACAGCCGGACAGTCGGTAGGTCTCCTCCGGCTCCAGTCCGAAGGCGGTGGCCAAGGTGCCCACGGGGGTGCTCAGGATGACGCCGCCGTGTTCCCCGGCCACCCCGTCCAGACGGATACCGCCATCCTCCAGAGGGGTCACGGTCACACCGTCCGACTGGGTGGGGGTCAGATAGCTGAGGTCCAGATAGTTATACACGGCGGCGGTGGTCACCTGCAGGGGATACCCCGGCAAGGGATGGGCGGTCACCTGCCGGCCGGTCTCCTGCCAGGGGGGACACAGCCGGTCGGCGGTACCCTTCCCCGACCACAAGCCGTCGGCACGCACGGTGGTATCGTCCGGCACAGCGATGGCCGCCACCCTCTGCTCGGTGGCGGCGGCGTCAGCAGCCGCCTGCCGGGCAATGACCGCATCCATACCGGTCTGGGTGCGGTCAGCAAATGTCTGGGCGGCGGCACCGGCGGCCCGGTCCGCCTCGGCACGGGCCAGCGCTTCCGCCTCCCGGGCGTTGTCGGCGGCATCCACCGCATCCGCCGCGTCCACCCGGACCCCTTTCGCCACGGTCTCCACCGTGTCCAGGGTCTCCTGAATATGGGTGCGCAGGAGGGTATCCACCTGCCGGGCGGCGGTGGGACGGCTATCCAGCCGCATCCGTCCGGTGAGGGTGTACACCACCTGCCCCTCCCTCTCGCCGGTCAGCCGCAGGGTGATGACGCCCCCGTACTGGGTCCAGCAAAGCGGCACCGGGGTGCGTACCCGGCCATCCTGCACCGGCAGAGGCGGTGTTTTATCGTAGCCGCCGGCGGCGTCGATGCACTCCACGTACAGGGTGAGGTCGCCGGCGGTCAAAGCCGGGGCGGCTGTCAGGTCGAACACCGCCTCGGTGGCGTTGTCCTCCCCCTGCACACCGCCCTCCTGGGGGGCGGCCGGGGTCACCGTCCGGTGATCCTCTCCCACCGCCCACACCACTTGTCTGATGGTCATGGCTTATGCTCCTTTACTCTTTATTGGTGAATTCGCCGTAATACTGGACGGCCAGCTGGTGCAGCTTCTGATAGGTGTCCTCGTTCCAGCCCATCTTCTTCTGCGCCATGCGCATAGCGCCCTGAATACGGGCAATGTTCCCGGCGGCATCCGCCTCATCCGGCCAGGTTTGCGCCACACTGCGTCCCACCGCCAGCGCCTGCGCATAGGCTTGCTCGGTGCCGCTGAGCAGCTGGTATTGCGGCGAGGAGACCATCTGCTCCAGCACGATGTCCTGATAGACGTCCTCGCCGTCACCGGTAGGGCCACTCCACCAGGTGCTGTTGAAGAAACCGCCGGAGGAGGCATCCCACTCCGAGACGCCACGCAGGGCGTTGGTGATCTTCACCGGCAAGGTTTCCTCCACCCCGTGGTACCGTTCCTCCTCCCGGCGACGGGCTTCCTCCTCGGCCTCCTTGAGCGCCTGCTCCTCGGCCGCCTTCTTCGCCGCCTCCTGCTCGGCCTTTATCTGCGCTTTTTTGGCCTCGGCGGTGGCGATCTTCGCCAGGGCGGAGGCCTGCGCCTTGGCCACCGATGCCTGGGTCTTGAGATCCTGGTTGTATTGCTGCTGCGCCAGCTTGTCGGCCGCCGCATAGGTTTTCTGCGCCAGGCTGGTGTACCACTTGTTGAACGCCGCCCGGCTTTCCTGCTGCAGCGCTTGCTTCTGGCGCTGTCCATCCGCTTTAGTATCAGCGATGGCTTTCTCCAGGGCGGTTACCGCAGCAGCCAACGCTCCCTGCGCCTGCCGGTCCTTATACGCCCGGTGGGCGGACACCGCCTGCCGGGTGGAATCCGCCAGGCCGCTTTGGGTCAACCCCAGGTTGGCCATACGGCGCTCCACCGTCTGTCTGTCCAGCTCCTCGCTGAGAAGATGACGGTCCAGCTTCTCCCGGGCATCCTCCTGCGCCAGCAGTTGCTCCGCCCGGTAACCGTCCACCTTCTGCTGGACCTTGGTGTCCACCTCTCCGGTGGCGGCGGTCAGGGCGGCCGCATCGTCCTGCTGGCGCTTGCCAACGGCCTGCTGCAGCTCCTTTTCGGCCAAGGCACGCTGTACCTTCTGCCGTTCCTCAAAGGATTTGATGGCCATTACGGCATACCTCCTTTTTTAAGTTCATACACCAGCGTGATGCCGGTCAGCGCCAGCGCGCCGGTGGTCTCGACCTGCACCGCCACGTGACGGATATGCTGTAGATGAGGGGTCAGCCGGACGGTGCGCTCCTGCCGGGTGCTCCCGTCTCCCCACGGGCGGTATCCGTCCTCCCGGATGCCCCGGTCGGTGACGTACCGTATCCGCAGATGGCAGCCGGTGCCGTCCTCCAGCTCCAGATACAGCCGGGGGACGTTTTTGCGTGTCCCGGGATGGTCAAATCCGTACTGCTTGGTGGTGAACCGGGCGGTAACGGGAACGCCGTCATCCGTTTCTCCGGCCAAGGTGTATAGGGTATCGTTTCCCAACAGCACCAGCCCGGTGCCGTCGTACGCCACCCCCCGGTAGGTATCCTCCGGCAGGGTCCATGCGTACCACGGCAGGGATTTCTGCGCCGTCTCCTCCCGGGAATAGTTCTGAAACTGATTGAACGCCCCGGTCTGGCAATCCAGCAGATACACCCGGTTGCCCACCACCAGCAGATAATGCCCCCGGTATTCCCCGGCCACCGCCGCCAGCCGTTCCTCCCGGCTGTGCCGCTGTAACGCCTGCTCGATGAGAGGGGAGGCCTGCCGGACGTTGCGCTCGCTGAACCGGCTGGTGCCGGTGAGGATATGCACCCGGCCGTCGGCGGTCATCCATACCAGCTTATTGTTCACCAGCCGGACGGTGTGAGGGCAATCACAGCCGATACCGGGGTGCAGCTGGGTCAGGGGGAACCGGGCGGCGTGCACCGTGGCCTCCAGCGCCCGGCGCTGTACCATCTCCTCCTCGGAGGGGGTGGTGCCGTCCACGTACTGGGTGCAATAGATGTCGTGCTCCCGGAAGATGACCAGCAGCTCCCCCTGCTTGGCCAGGGCGGTGATGGGCGCCCCATCCTCGCCCACGGTGGCGTAGTTATTCTCCGGGAAATAGGTGGGGTCGTTCACCTCCGACCAGCGCAGGACATTCGGCTCGTCCGGGTGTCCGGCGGTGAACAGATGGATACCGCCCTCGGCACCGGCCGCCAGACCACCGTACCACACCGCCTGCCGCAGACCCCGGCGGCGCCATGGCTCGTTGTCGGTGGTGGTCATCATCCACAGCATAAGGTTGCCGGATAGCTCCGCCCGGGGCAGTACAAACCCCTCCAGGGGTGCCCCCTGCTCGCCGGCCCGGTGCGCTTCGGCCCGGAAGATACCAGTGGCGCTGTCCACGTACACGGATACGTTCACCCGGGTGGCCGTGCCGGTGGGCAGACCGGCCTCGGAGCAGGTCAGATCCCGGAACAGCACCAGCCCGTAGAAGGTGTCCACCTCCCCTTCCACCGTCCGGGCGGTGTCGCCACTCCATACCGTCAGGGTTGCCCGGTAGGGAACCATGCCCGTCTGGGGCAGAGGGTACAGGGTACTGACCCCATCGGTGGTATAGGCACACCGCACCCGGTCGGTGAGCCGGTTGGCCGCCTGCGGAGAGACGGCCACGTCCTCCCCGGTGGCCTTATTGCCCCGGCCGTTGACCAGCACCAGCGGCACGGTGGGAACGGCGGCGGTCTCCCCCTTCTGCCAGCGTTGGGTGGCAACCGTGTAGGTGTACAGACCGTTGTCCTCCACATAGAAGCACCAGTCAAACCCTTGGCCGGCGCCGGCACGCACCCCCAGCACGTGGGGAGGCTCCTTGACACTGCGGTCAAACACCGCACCGTTGTCCGGGCCGCCCAGCCTCTCCATGCGGCCGTCCGCCCGGACAAGGGTGACGTAGAAGGTGGAGCCGTCAGCGTAGTCAAGGCTTGGATCAAAGTGGTACACCAGCAGCTCTCGTTCATTGAGCGACTGTACCCGGGTGACGGTACCGGTGGGTAATCCCTCCCGGCGGCAGACCCCCGGACGGGTGCGCAAGGCGCCCCGGTACCACCACACGTTGTCCGCCTGGGTGAGCTGATGATCCCCCACCTGACCGGGCATATCGTATAGGTTGAGTCCCCCACTCAGCCGAGGCACCGTCATGGTGCCGGTGGCGGCGGTGGGCATGGCTTTATACCGCATGACCCCACCTCCTTACGGCTGTTCCAGCACCTGCCGAAGCAGTCGCTGTCGGGTGTCCTCGTCCATCTGCATCAGCGCCTCCCGGCTGTCCGGGCTGAGCGCTTCCACCACCTGCTGGGAGTCCGGTGTCCCGGCGGTCTGCTCACGCAGCTCCCGGACAAGGCCGGTCTGATCCGGCACACTGCCCCGGGGCAGGCGTTCCAGATACTGCAGGGGGGTCAGCAAGTTGGCGGTAAAGAGATTGTCCAGCGTCTGACGGGACTGGATCTCGCTCCACAGGTTAGCCGGGCCCACGTCCACCCGGACGTTGATGAGCTGCTCACGCAGGACCGCCGCATCGAAGGGCACGTACCACTCCCCGGTATCGTCCTGCACCTTGAGTGGGCGGCGGCCGTACAGATGCACCCAGAACTCCGCCCAGATCCGGGCGATCTCCTCCACAAAGGCGTAAAAGCGGTTCTGCAGCAGCTGCATGGGCATGGTGGCCGCCTCTCGCACCGCCATGATCGCTGAGGTGTTGTCCGGACGCATATCGCCCAGGGCGGCGTCGTTGGCGCCTGCCTGGGTAAGGGTGTTGGCGATCATGCCGTTGACCAGCCCTTCAAACTGAGGGGTAAAGTTGGTGGGAGCCACATACCGGATGCACTCCCCCATATCCTCTCCCCCGTTGACCGGGATGATCTGACCGGGGTCGTTGGTCACCGGGCCGGCCACCACGTCCTCGTTGACCACCAGGATGGGCATGCCCATCATCATCACCGCATTGGCGGAGGCGGTGATGGCCCGGTTGATGGCGATCTGGTTGGGCACCAGATAGGTGACCTCGCTGACACCGTAGGCGCAATGAGGACGGGTCTCCCAGCGGAACACCGCCAGCGGATACCGGCGGATACGCATATCCCACGCCCCTCGGACGGTAGCGCCCCGGACCACCCGCACCGCCCGGATGGTCCAGTCGTTGCCGGTGGGGTTCCACTGCTTATACAGCTTGGTCAGCACGGTGGCCTTGTCCGCATCGGGCAGCTCCTCCCCATCGGCAAAGGCCTCCTCCCGGTCGGGGCGGATACGGGCGACCTCCTCGGCGGAACGGCCGTAGCGCCGGGCTTCCCGGCGCAGCTCCTCCACCCGTTCCCGGCGTGCAATGATGATATAGGGCTGCTGCTGTACGTCCTCCACCGTCGGGTCGCCAAAAAAGAGGTTTTCCACCTCCAGCACCTCGGTGCGGATATCGCCCGTGATGGGCGAGGTGCGCCCCTCATCGGCATACAGACCGGTGCGGACCGTGGGATCCCACCAGGTATACAGCACCCCCGTGCCGGAGGTGAACGCCCGGCGCAGAGCGTCGTTCTTGAGGCTGTCCAGCCCCAGACGCTCGGCGGTAACCCGGTAGTAGTCGCTGAGAACGTTCAGCGATAGGTTGACCTGCTCCTCCGGGGTCATGACCGGGGCTTCTCCCCGGCTCATGGCCTCCCGGATGACCGCCAGCCGTTCCTTGGCGGCGGTGCGGCTGTCCACCCCTTCGGCGGTGAAATTCACCGCCAGCGCCGACCCGGCCACCATGGCCATCTTGTAGTCACCGATGCGCTTGATCACGTTGTAGCGCACCAAGGGCTTGCGGTCACCGCACCGGGCGCCATGCCACTGATCGCCTACGTAAAAGCGCTCGTTGACCGCCGTCTGCCCGTTGATACCACGCTCACCGATGGCCGCTTTGTATCCTACCCCGTTGCGATACTGGTCAAAGATGAGGGTAGGCTCATCCCAAGAGTGTTTCATACACATTCTCCTTTTGGTAAATGTAGAGGCCCCTCCCGAGGGAGGGGCCCCATCGGTCAGGCGGAGGGCACCGGGATGACGTCGGTCACCCGGCGGCTCTCCCGGGCAACACCGCTTCGCCGGGCGGTATACTCCCGGGCAAAGTGATTGTAGCCGTTCCCGTCACCGGTAATGCGCGCCAGGTGCATGGCCAGCCCCGGCACCACCACCCGGTGTGCCACCTCCTCGGTCACCGCCAGCTCCTCTGCCAGATTCTCCGGCAGGGGAGAAGCCGACCGGGTCAGATGACGGATATCCGCCAGCACCGTCTGCAGCGCCGGCAAAGCCATGCGCCACTGCTCGGCATGCTGCTGGGGATCGGTCTCCCCCTCCGGGGTGGTGTACCCCAGCAGGAGCATGGCCTGCTGGGTCGCCGCGTATCCGGTCATTCTGCTCACCCCTTATCAGTAGGTGTAGCTGAAGATGGCGTCGGTGTAGCTCTTCTTGACGAAGGCGTCATAGTACACCCGGTAGTCCAGCTTCCAGGCGTCCGCCGCCAGATTCTCTTTGGGATCAAAGATACGGGTCTTTTCGGTCTTTTTGACCAGCGAGCACGCCTTCTTGGGCATGACGATGAGACCGATATGCTTGGCTTCGTCGGCAGGGGCAAAGCCGCCCTCCTCCTGGCCGGCGGTAGCGCCGTCACCGAAGGTGTAAGCGGACATCATGCGGCCCTCCTGCACCGGCAGGATGGACACGCCGTTGACGGTGGCCACCTTCACGTTCAGGTCGCCACGGGCAAAGTCGTTCATCACCAGCGTACGGCTCAGCTCGGGGGTCTTCTGCAGGGCTTCCCAGAAGGTGCTGTTGGCAAAAGCCACCAGCTCCTCGTCGTAGCCCACGGCGGCCTGCGCCTTGTGGATGCCGGAAAGCAGCATCGCGTAGGCGTCGGTGGCAGGGTCGCCCTCGATGAGATTACCCTGCTCGGCGGCCAGACCGCCCAGCTTGGACAGCACGTAAGCGTCCATTTCGGGGATGACCTTGGTGCGCACAAACTCGGCAGACACCTTACCGATGAGATCGGACACGCCGGTCTCGTCGGCATCCTCCGCATCGATGGTGAAGCTGCGGCCACGGTCCTGCTGCAGGGTGAAGGGGGTGTTGGCCACCGTCACGGTGCCACGGACAAAGCCGGTGTCACGGTTGTAGTCGCCCAGGCCCTGCATCTCCACGTCGGGGATCAGCACCGTCTTGGCGCCCACAAACTTAGCACGCAGGACGTTGTCGGCCATGAAGCCGGTCACCGAGCGCTGTACCAGCACACGGTCCAGCTCGCCGGTGAGATTTTCATTGTAAGTAAGGGTATTGATAGCCATGTGTTACGTCTCCTTTTTTTCTCGTTTTTTACGAAAATACCGAACGAATCGCCTTGAGCATGGCGGTGGTAGCGGCATCCTTGCCGTCCCCGGCCGGGGCGTCCCCCAGCCGTCCGGCGCTGGCCTGTGCCGCCATGCGCTGGGCGGTCTCGTTCTGTTCAATGCGGCGGTTTTCCCGCCACTGGTGCCGCAGATACGCGTCCAGCAGATGCCGTCCGTTGTCTGCCGCGTCCCGGAGAACCCCCTCCGGCAGAGCATCAAAATCGGTCACCTCGGGGCATTCTTCCCGCAGTTCCTTATATTCCGATGCCATCCGCTGGGCCAAGGCTCCCTCGGCGTTTGTCTCCGGAGGCGGCGGCGCTTCGCACACCTTCTGTCTCCGGGATACCTCCCATTGCCACAGCCGGTCAGCCAGCTCCCCGTCGCCGCCGGTTTTTTCCTCCAGCTGCTGCCGGGCGGCCAGCTCCTCCGCCTCGGCCCAGGCGCCGACAAAGGCTTCCAGGCTCTGTCCCCGGCCGGCGGCCATCATCCGGAGCTTATCCAGGGTGGGCTGCAGACTTTCGTACTTCAGCCCCATCTGGGCATAGCCGGTGGCCTCCTCCATGGACAGCTCCCGGTCCTGATGCCGGAACCGGACGGGGATCGTGGGTGCCGGGGCGGACGACGGTGAGGTCGTCTCCGGCTCCGGTGTGGTAGGGGACGGTGGGGCTTGCGCCCCGTCGGCAGCCGCCGGCTCCGGTATGGTGTCCGGGGTCACGGCGGCTTCCATGGTCTCTTGCATACGGATTCCTCCTTGCCCTTGGTGCGGGCGTGCAGTTTATGTCAAACGGCGGTGCCGTTTCACATCGGTTGGGTGGGATCAATGGGTGGCTGGGGCGTGCCGTCGTAGTGCATAAAGTTGTGCCACTCCTGCCGGGCAACCAGCACCTCCTCCCGGGGCGGCGCCGCCTTACGGCCCGGGGCGGCGGTGTTGCCGGGGCGGCGCCACAGCGCCGTCCCCAAAGCCGCCAGACTGAGCAACAGACTGATAATAGACAGGATCATGCGTATACTCCTTTCACAGTGTCATATCCTCCCCGGTCAGGGCGATGCGTCCCGGCCGGATGATGGCTCCTTCTCCCCGGCGGCCCCACAGCACCCGGACGGCGGAGGCGGCGCTGTCCGGGGCATCGTCGTGCTCTGCCTCCTCGCTGTAGTCGGTGATCTGCCGCAGATAGTCCGGGTCGGTGCCCTCCACAAACACCACCTGCCGCCACACCGAGCGCAGGTAGGTCAATATCTTCAGGTGCTTGTTCATGCCCTCGTGGTAGGCCATCACCCGGGCGCCCTGCCGGCGCAGCTGCCGGGCCAGATACCCCTTATCGCCATTGTCCTCGCAATGGATACGCCCACAGCAAAACCGGCGAACAAGAGCGAGGATCTCCTCCTGCACGTCCTCCACGTGGCAGGGCCACAGCCGGCCGTAAAGGTAGTAGGTGTCCCCTTGCCGGCGGCAGATGGTCAGGGCGGTGCTGTCCCGGCCGCCGTAGGCGGCATCCACGTGGGCAATGCCCTGCTCCGCCAGCGCCGGCGCACCCCCGGTCACCGGATGGGTGAAAATAACCTCCTCGGCGGCCACGTGCCGCAGCTCGTAGTTGGCGGCAAAGAGGGAGGGGGCCATCTGGTCACGGATGGCGGCCAGCTCCTCCGGGGCAATAAGCCCCGTCTGGTAGCAGTCGTACCGCCGGGGCGGCGGCATGAGGCTAAAGGCATCCTCCGGGTGCCAGGGAGTACCGGTGTTATACAGGCGGCCGCCCCGGTTGACCACGTTGCGCAGCTCTTGGTACAGCAGCTTGATGCGTTCCCGTTCCGCCCGGGACAGCCGGTCCTGTATATTGACGATATCATCGGTAAAAATCCGGTCAAAGTGCTTGCCGGTCACCGAGCCGCTGGTCCCCAGTCCCACCAGCTGGGCGGTGCCCTTGATGTCGGTGGACAGGTTGGTGCTCAGCTCGCTCACCGTGGCGGTGGTCAGCACCAGCGGCGTCCCGTACAGGCACCGGGACAGGTGCGCCCAGTGGGGGCTTTCCAGGATCTTGCGCACCTGGGCGATGACCTCCTTGATATCCCCGTCGGTCTTGCGCATAAAGAGGGTGCGGCACCCCGGCCGCAGTAGGATGAGCAGCGCCAGCGCCAGCGACACGCAGGTGGTCTTGTAGCTGCCCCGGTGGCTCTGCAGGGTGGTGTCCTTCTGTCCCAGCACCATGTCCCGTATCCAGTCGTTATGCAGCTCGGTCAGGGCGGTAAACCCCAGCAGATGCCCCAGCCGGTAGGGCTTTTCGGTGAGCATCCGCACCACCGTCTGCCTATCCGCCATCCGCCATCAGCCTTTCGATCTCAGCGGCGGCGGCGGCAATACCGGCAGGGGTAGGGCCTTTGGCGGCCTCCGCCTTATCCGACCAACCGCACCAGTTTTTCACCGCCAGCACCGACATGGTGGACTGGTACTTCCCCAGCATGGTCCCCTGGGAAAGCACGTCCCCCCGGATGGCCTCCACCGCCTGTCTTACCTCCGGCCAAAGCCGTTCCACCGCCTCGGCTACCGCCGGCTCCTCCGCACCGGTCGTCCGGGCGGCATAACGGATAAATTCCGTCACCGTAGGAACGGTCGCATAGCCGTTCTCCACCACATCGGTGCAAAACAGACGCCACAGCGCCACCAGCGCCGCCGGGTCCGCTATCGGCAGGCGTTTTTTACGCTGTCTGGCCACGGCGCCACCTCCTTTCGTATCCTCATGATAGCATGATTCCCACCGGATAATGTCCCGGGTGTGTCCCGGGTTCGTCCCCCCGGATTGTTATTAAAAATTTAACAAATAGTTCTTGCATTCTTGCACAAACTCTTATATAATGGTATTTGTCGAAGAAATGGTATTTTTTTCTGATATATACCATGCCATACGCGAAAGGAGACAATACACATGACCAACAACAAGACTGTTATCCAGTGGTTGGATGACATGAAGGCCCTGCTGACCCCGGACAAGATGGTTTGGGTGGACGGCAGCGACGAGCAGCGGGAGGAGCTGCGCCGCATCGCCGTGGAGTGCGGTGAGCTGGTCAAGCTCAACGAGGAGAAGCTCCCCGGCTGTTATCTGCACCGCACCAAGCCCAACGACGTGGCCCGTGTGGAGGATCGCACCTTCATCTGCACCTCCACCCGTGAGATGGCCGGTCCCACCAACAACTGGTGCGATCCTGCCGAGATGTATAAGAAGCTGTACGACATTGCCCGTGGCAGCTACAAGGGGCGTACCATGTACGTCATCCCCTATTCCATGGGTCCCATCGGTTCTCCTCTGGCCAAGATCGGCATTGAGATCACCGACTCGGTGTACGTGGTGCTCAACATGCTCATCATGACCCGTGTCAGCCCCAAGGTGCTGGAGGTGCTGGGCGACAGCAACGACTGGGTCCGTGGCCTGCATTCCCGTTGCGACATCGATCCCGAGAAGCGGTACATCTGCCACTTCCCCGAGGACAACACCATCATCTCGGTCAACTCCGGCTACGGCGGCAACGTGCTGCTGGGCAAGAAGTGCTTTGCCCTGCGCATCGCCTCCTTCCAGGGCTGGAAGGAAGGCTGGATGGCGGAGCACATGCTCATCCTGGGTCTGCAGAACCCCAAGGGCGAGATCCACTACGTGGCCGCCGCCTTCCCCTCTGCCTGCGGCAAGACCAACCTGGCCATGCTCATCCCCCCCGAGTACCTGCGTAAGAAGGGCTACAAGGTGTGGACGGTAGGCGACGATATCGCCTGGATGCGCATCGGTGAGGACGGCCGTCTGTACGCCATCAACCCCGAGAACGGCTTCTTCGGCGTAGCCCCCGGCACCAACGAGCATTCCAACTTCAATGCGTTGGAGTCCACCAAGCGCAACACCATCTTCACCAACGTGGCGCTGGATCTGAACGACAACACCGTGTGGTGGGAGGGTCTCAACAAGAACCTGCCCGAGAACGCGCTGGATTGGAAGGGCAACCCGTGGGATCCTGCCAAGTTCAACAAGGCAGACAAGACCACCTGCGCCGCCCACCCCAACTCTCGCTTTACCGCCCCGGCGGAGAACTGCCCCTGCATCTCCGACGAGTTCAACAAGGGCGCCGGCGTGCCCATCTCCGCCATCATCTTCGGCGGCCGCCGTGCCAAGTGTGCGCCGCTGGTGTACCAGTCCCGCGACTGGGAGAACGGCGTGTTCATCGGCTCCGCCATGGCCTCCGAGACCACCGCAGCGGCGGCTGGTGCCGTCGGCGTGGTGCGTCGTGATCCCATGGCCATGCTGCCCTTCTGCGGCTACCACATGGGTGACTACTTCCGCCATTGGCTGGATATGGGCAAGAAGCTGGGCGACAAGGCCCCCAAGATCTTCAACGTCAACTGGTTCCGTACCGATGACGAGGGCAACTTCGTGTGGCCGGGCTTCGGCGACAACATGCGTGTGCTCAACTGGATCATCGACCGGTGCGAGGGCAAGGCCGACGCCACCGAGACGGCTATCGGCTACGTGCCCAAGCCGGAGGACATCGACCTGACCGACCTTGACATGGATATGGCCACCCTCAAGGACATCCTGACGGTGGACAAGGACGTCTGGACTAAGGAGGCCGCCGAGATCGAGGAGCACTACAAGAAGTTTGGCGATCATCTGCCTGCCGAACTGCGTGCTCAGCTGGACACCCTCAAGAAGAATCTGGGCTAAACAGAATAAGCAAAGGCGCACTCCGCAGGGAGTGCGCCTTTTCCTTTTTGGGGGCGGCCAAGACGGTTTTTGCCGAAAGCCTTGCTTTTTTGGCTAAACCGTGCTATACTTCTTACTACCAATTATTAGGAGGCGTGTTTTATGATGATTTGTCCCCATTGTCAGAGTCAGCAGGCAGACGGCACCGCTTTTTGCGGTCAGTGCGGTCAGCCCATGACGGTGGCGGCGCCGGCGGCGCCCGTAGCGGCCAAGGCGCCCATTGACTTTAAGAAGTTTATTAAGCCCGGCATCGCCGTGGTAGCGGTCATCGCCGTGGTGATCGTGCTCTTCAGCGTGCTGGGTGGCGGTGCGGCGGCCACCGGCTTCCTGTACGTGCAGGATGGCGAAGGCTTCTTCCTGGAGAAGGCCGGCGCCGAAGGCTGGCAGCACACCGACGACCTGACCGATTCCAATATCGGCGAGTCCATTCTGGCCGGCGGCCACCTGTTCTATCTGGACCGGGGCGACTCGCTGTACTACCGTCCTGCCGACGACCCGGAGGGAGAGGCGGTCAAGCTGAGCTCCGATGTGGAGAGCTTTGCGCCCAGCAAGGATGGCGACCAGGTGCTGTTTGTCAGCGATGACAACCTCTACTTCCACGACCTGGACGAAAAGACCAAGATCGCCAGCGACGTCGATGACAGATTCTATCCCTCTCTGGAGGCGGACGAGGCGATCTACGAGTCCGACGGCAGCTGCTACTACTGGGACGGCAACGACGCGGTTAAGCTCTTCAGCGAGGGCTCCCTCAAGCACATCACCAACGACTTCAGCGCGGTGTACTACAAGAAGGACGACGCCTTCTACCTGCGTGATCTGGGGGACGAGGACGGCATCAAGCTGGTGGATGATTGTACCGGTACCAGCCCCATCTACGAGGACGGCACCTTCTATTTTGGGCAATACGTCGATCCCGATGATCCTTCCGAAGGCACCAACCTCTGCTACTATGACGGCAGCACCACCGTCACCCTGCTAAACAGCATAAAGGATGGCCAATTCTGCGACGAGGCAGCGGCGGCCTTCATCGCCGACAAGGATGACACCTACTACGTGGCGGTGGAGGGCACCCTCACCACCCTCGCCTTTAGTGAGAAGATCAATGACCTCACCTTTGCGGAGGATGGCTCCGCCATCTATCTGACGGCCAACGTCTGCGACAATCACGGTGATCTGTACAAGATCGCCATCTCCGGCAGTACCGCCGAGGAGCCGACCCTGTACGACACCGACGTGTATTACAGCATCACCTGCTCCGGTACCGACGTCATGTACTACAAGAATCACACCGACAAAAGCAGTGATCTGTACCGCAATGGCGAGATGATCGCCACCGATGTGTACTCCAAGACGGTCACCGAGGATGGCACCGTCTATCTGCGCACCGACTATGACAACGGCAGCTACACCCTGAGCGTCTACGACGGCAGCATCGAGAAGATCGCTGACGACGTGCACAGCTTTGTGGTGGCCGACAACGGTGAGGTGGCCTTCCTGGCCGACTGGAGCTCCAGCCGCGACAAGGGCACCCTGTACACCTGGGACGGCGGCGACCCGGAGAAGATCGCCGATGACGTCAGCCGGGTGGATGCGGTTCAGTGCGTTACCGATGAGCTCAACAGCAACTTCGAGAACTGATACATCATCGCCAAGGGCGAAGCCGACCGGCTTCGCCCTTTTTGTTTTCTGCGGCACATAAAAGAAGCCGTTCCCACAAGCTTGTCGGAACGGCTTCTCTTGTTTTTCACATCTTAGACGTCGTTGCGCACCAGATCCTCCAGGGATTCCCGGCGTACCACCACACGGTCGCCGTCGGGAGACACCATCACCACCGGCAGTCGGGGGTTGCGGTTGTAGTTGGAGGCCATGGAGTAGTTGTACGCACCGGTGGTCAGCACCGCCACCAGATCCCCCCGGGTGAGGGTGGAGGGCAGGGATACCTTGGGCTGGAGGATGTCGCCACTCTCACAGCACTTGCCCACCAGGTCACACACCATGTCCGCCGGCTCGTGCATCTTCTCCGGGCAGACCACCGTATAGGGCGCCTGGTACAGCGCATACCGGGGGTTATCCCCCATGCCGCCGTCCACGGATACGTAATTTTTGTACCCGGGGATGCGCTTGACCGCCCCCACGGTGTACAGGGTCATGCCGGCATCCGCCACAATACTGCGGCCCGGCTCCATCCGGATGGCCGGCAGGGGCAGACCCAGCCGGTCGCAGGCCGCCTTAACGTGGGCGGCCACCTGCCGGATGTTCTGGGGAATATCGATCACCGGGTCATCCTCCCGGTACCGCACGCCATAGCCGCCGCCCAGATCCAGCTCGGCGGCCAGATAGCCGTACCGGTGCCGCATGGCGGCGATAAACGCCAGCATGATGTCCGAGGAACGCAGGAAGGTGTCGGAATCGAACACCTGCGACCCCACGTGGCAATGGAAACCGCACAGGGTCAGGTGGGGGTAGCCAAGGCACTGTCCCACCAGCTGTTCCGCCTGGCCGGTCTCGATGGCCGAGCCAAACTTGGAGTCCACCTGCCCGGTGGCTACCGCTTCGTATGTATGGGTGTCGATGCCGGGGGTGATCCGCAGCATCACCCGCTGGGTGATGCCCCGGCGCCCGGCCTCGGCGTCAATGACCGCCAGCTCCTCGGCGCCGTCCACCACAAAGGTGCCGACCCCCCAGTCCATCGCCAGAGCGATCTCCTCGTCGGTCTTGTTGTTGCCGTGAAAGTACACCCGATCCATGGGGAACCCGGCGGTATAGGCGGTATACGCCTCGCCGGCGGACACCACGTCCACCCCGGCACCCTCGGCGGCGGCCAGCCGGTACATCTCCCGGAAGGAGCAGGCTTTGCTGGCGTACAGCGCCATGGCGCTGTCGCCAAAGGCCTCCCGGAGGGTATCCACATACAGCCGCAGATTATGCCGGATCCGTGCCTCGTCCATGACGTAGAGGGGCGAGCCGTACCGGGTCAACAGCTCCCGGGCATCACGCCCGGCAAAGATCAGCCGCCCCTGGGCGGTGACCGTGAGATTGTCGCAGATCATGTTACACCTCAACGCCGCAGGCACGCATCTCCTGCAGCAGTACCGCCCGGTGGGCATCCTCCATGGGGGTCAGGGGCAGACGCAGGTAATCCTCGCAGAAGCCCATGGCCGCCATAGCCGCCTTGACCGGGATGGGGTTAACCTCGCTGAACAGCGCATGGATGAGGGGCAGCATCTCCAGCTGCATCCGGGTGCTCCCGGCGATATCCCCGTCAAAGAACTTACGGCACATCTCCACCGTCTGGGTGGGCAGTACGTTGGACAGCACCGAGATCACGCCCTTGCCGCCCAAGGAAAGGATGGGCAGTACCTGGTCGTCGTTGCCGGAGTAGATGTCCATCTTCCCCTGGATGAGCCGGGCGGTCTCCGCGATCTGGGACAGGTCGCCGCAGGCCTCCTTGATGGCCACGATGTTGGGATGCTCCGCCAGCACCGCACAGGTGGCCGGCAGGATGTTGCAGCCGGTACGGGAGGGGACGTTATACAGCATCACCGGCTTGTCGGAGGCATCCGCAATGGCGGTGAAGTTGGCGATCAGGCCCTTCTGGGTGGCCTTGTTGTAGTAGGGGGAGATGACCAGCATGGCATCCGCCCCGGCCTGGCAAGCACACCGGGTCAGATCCACCGCATAGGCGGTGTCGTTGGAACCGGTGCCGGCGATGACCGGCACCCGGCCGGCTACCTGCTTGACCGCAAAGGCGATGGCGTCCCGATGCTCGTCGTCGCTGAGGGTGGACGCTTCGCCGGTGGTGCCGGCGATGACCAGCGCATCAATGCCCTGGTCGATCTGCCAGTCGATAAGCCGGGCAAAGGCGGTGTAATCGATGCCGTCGGGGGTCAGGGGGGTGATGAGCGCGGTGGCCGCGCCTTGGAAGATGGGGTTCATAACAATACGCTCCTTACATAAAATTTGACAAAAAAATGAGCTGCTCCGCAGAGCAGCCACCGGTATGGTTGATACAAGGAGGGTATGCCCCTCCCCCATATAAACATATCCGGATAGCTCTCCGCATTACTGCGACAACACCGGAGATGTTATTCCCCGCTGCCAGCACGGCCCTTGCCACAGACCGGCTTCGGCATTGGCCCCTTTTTCTCCCATCCGCCTTGGCGGCGTATCCGACGGGAGGTACTGATGACACAATGCGCCTCTATCACGATAGTCAAAATAACACACTTAGCGGTGTTTGTCAAGCCTTTGTCACCAAAAAAATGCAAAAAACTCTTAAAAACACCGGGCGCACCGTTCTTTTTTGCAGGTTTCCACCCGACCACAGCGGTAGCACAGCTCGTTCTGGCAGCACCCGGTATCAAAGAACGCCTGCAGATTGCCCACGGTGGTCTCGGCGATGTTGTCCAGCGCCTCCCGGGTGAGGAAGGCCTGGTGGCTGGTCACCAGCACGTTGGGCATGGAGATGAGCCGGGCCAGGGTATCGTCCTCCACAATGTGACCGGAAAAATCCTCAAAGAAGATATCCCCCTCCTCCTCATACACGTCCAGGCAGGCGGCCCCCACCTGCCGGGCCTTGATGCCCTCCAGCAGAGCCTCGGCATCGATGAGAGCGCCCCGGGAGGTGTTGATCAGGGTGACCCCTTTTTTCATCATTCCGATGGCCTCCCGGTCGATGAGGTGGTGGGTCTCGGGGGTCAGGGGGCAGTGCAGGGAGATGATGTCGCTCTCCCGGTACAGCTCCGGCAGGGTCACGTAGGGAAGCCCGGCGTCTGCCGCCGGGTACTTGTCGTACGCCAGCACACGCATGCCGAAGCCCTTGCAGATATCCGCAAACACCCGGCCGATGCGGCCGGTGCCCACCACCCCCACCGTCTTGCCGTGCAGGTCAAAGCCGGTCAGGCCGTTTAAGCTGAAGTTAAACTCCCGGGTGCGGTTGTACGCCTTATGGATGCGGCGGATGGAGGTCAGCAGCATGGCCATGGTATGCTCCGCCACCGCATAGGGGGAATAGGCCGGCACGTGTACCACGTGCACCCGGCCAAAGGCGTGGGACAGGTCTACGTTATTATAGCCGGCACAGCGCAGCGCGATCACCTTCACCCCCAGCTCATGCAGACGGTCGATGACCGGGGCGGAGGCGTCGTCGTTGACAAAGATGCATACCGCATCGCACCCGGTGGCCAGCGAGGCGGTGTGTATCCCCAGCTTGGTATCGTAGAACCGCATCTCCCAGCCCAGAGACTCCGCATAGGGACGGAACGCCTCCTCGGTATAGGGCTTCACGTCAAAAAAAGCGATCTTCATAGGGTATTCCTCCTTGATTTCGGTAGGTCAGGGGGGTGATCCCCATCACCTGTTTAAAGTACCGGGTAAAATAGTTGGCGTCGGCAAACCCTACCGCATGGGCCACCTGCGCCACCGACAGCCGCCCCTCCTCCAGCAGAGGCAGGGCGTGGCGGATACGTGTCTCCAGCAGGTACCGGTGCAGGGGCAGACCGGTGTGCCGGCGGATGACCGCACTGATGTGATTGGGATGGTAATGAAACACCCCTGCCAGCGCCTCGCCGGTCAGCTCCTCCCGGTAGTGCCGGCGGATGTAGTCCACCACCAGCTCCGGCTGTAGCCGTGCCGCCGGCTCCGGCTCGTGCCGGAGCATCTGTATCAACAGCCCGGTCAACAGCGCCGTGGCGTACGGCTCGCTGTCCGGCAGCCGTCGCTCGTACTCCGCCAACAGCGCTGCCATGGTCTCCCCGGCCTGTGAGCAGGAAGGACAGTACCAGCACCGATCCAATGCCGGCGCCTCGGCAAACTGCACCGCCTCCAGCGGCATAAACCTCGCACAGCCCACCCGTTCCGGAGGGATGGGCAGGGTACGGTGGCTGTGCCGGTGGGTCAGGTCAAAGTTGACCGCTATATAGTCTGCCTCGCCGCCCAGCAGTTGATACGCCACCCCGGCGTTAATGTACAGCAAGCTCCCCGGCGGCAGGGTGTACTCGTTGCCGTCCGCCAGCACCCGGCCGGTACCGCGCAGGGTGTAGAACAGACGGGCATCAAAGGGCAGAGACGCCTCGTACCGATCCTCTCGCAGGGTGCGCACCTGCCGCACATACCGCACGTACGGATGCAGCTCAGCCAAGGTCATCTCGTCACCCCTTTCTTTATTTTGTGCTATTTTATCCCCAATATGTGGGTTGATTATACCTTATTTTTCTCCTAAAATCAAGATAGAATACAACTTTTAGGAGGAACTTTCTATGATCGAGCGCAAAAAACCCCTGGAGGGGCGGATCGCCTTTTTTTCGGTGGTGCATGCCACCTATTTTGCTCAGTTTGAAGGGCTGGAGGAGTCGCTTGGCCGGTATCACCGGGATGCGGTAGCTTTGGTGGAGCGCCAAGGGGTCACGGTGGTGGACTACGGCTTCGTGGCGGACAACGCCACCGCCTTTGCGGTGGCCGATCGCATCGCCGGGGATGGCATTGATCTTATTTTCTGCAATATGATCACCTACGCCACCTCGTCGGTGTTCGCCCCCATCGTGCAGGGCACCACCGCCCCCATCGTCCTGCTGGCCCTGCAGCCTCGCATGGGTCTGGACTACACCAAGGCGTCCACCTTCATGCAGTTAGAGAACGATAACATCTGCTCGGTGCCGGAGTTTACCGGGGTGGCCATCCGCCTGGGCCGACCGGTCAAGGATGCGGTCATCGGCTGTCTGTACGACGACCCGGCGGCGGAAAAAGAGGTCGCCGAGTGGTGCGCCATCGCCCGGGTACTGCACGATCTCAAGGGCGCTCGCATCGGCCTGATGGGTCACGTGCTGGAGTCCATGTACGATATGCACGCCGATCCCACGGCGGTGTCCGCCGCTTTTGGTCTGCACGTGCCCCTCTTAGAGATCGACGATGCCGTCAAGGCGTACAACGAGGTCACACCGACGGAGATCGAAGCCAAAAAAGCCCTGATCCTGCAGGAGTTTGAGACCCCCGACCCCCAGAGCGACCCGGTCACCCGTAAGCTGACCGAGGAGGATCTCACCCATGCCGCCCACGGGGCGGCGGCGCTGGATCGGCTGGTGGAACGGTTTGGGCTGACCGGCCTTGCCTACTACTACGAGGGGCAGCCGGACACCATCCAGCGGGAGGTGGCCACCTCCTTTATCGTGGGCAACTCCATCCTCAACGCCCAAGGCACCCCCATGTGCGGCGAGTTTGACCTCAAGACCTGCGTGGCCATGCTCATTCTGGATCGGCTGAACATCGGTGGCAGCTTTGCGGAGTTCCACCCCTTCGATTTTACCGAGGATTTCATTCTGGTGGGTCACGACGGCCCCCATCACATCGCCATTGCGGAGGGCAAGCCCATCCTGCGCAGTCTGCTGAAGTTCCACGGCAAGCCCGGTGCCGGTGCGTCGGTGGAATTTAAGATCAAGGAAGGCCCCATCACCATGCTGGGCATCACCCAGAACGCCCACGGCGGCTTTAAGTTCGTCATCGGGGAGGGGGAGTCCAAAAAAGGCCCCATCCCCCCCACCGGCAACACCAACACCCGGGGCTTCTTCGCCCCCACCACCCGGGAGTTTATCAAGAAGTGGGTCATGGAAGGCCCCACCCACCACTACGCGCTGGGTGTAGGGCACCATGCGGACACCATCAAGAAGATCGCCGACGTGCTGGGCATTGAGGCGGTTAGGGTGACATGAATGACCCGAACCAGCCCCAAAGCGGCTGTTTTCGGCGCTTTTCGGCCTTTTTCCCTTGGCAGGCTGCCGTATTCGTGAGTATTTTAACGATGGGTGAACGGAATATCCGCCTTTTAAAAACTGGTTCGGGTTATCCGTGTCACCCTATTGTGAGGTAACGTCTATGTTTAAAAACATCACGCTGGAAATGAGCGCCAAGCCCTTTAAGAAAGCGGACCGTGCCACCATGGAGCAGGTGGTGACACGGCTGTTTACCCTCTACACCCCTCTGGTCAAGGATGCCGCCTGCGTATCGGTGATGCTGTGGCTGTCCGATGGCAGCGAGATCCTGGACTACAAGGGCGATATGACCGAGGTGGTGGAATGGGGGCGCTACGTGGGCTGTGCCAACCGCCCCCCGTGGATGACCGAGGCGTGGCTTGACCGGGAGGATCCCAACCGGGAGAACGTCCACGCCTCCCCCACCCTGTATCACCGTGATCCCCCCACCTTCACCTACGCCCACGTGCGGCAGATGGTGGAGGTGATCAAAGAGGTAGGCGCCCGTCTTTTCCCGGACAAAACCGTCCGGGCAGGCGCCACCTTTGATCCCGGCCCGGAGTTCGCCCTGTCGGATTTTAAGTACAAGCGTCACCCGGAGATCTGTCTGGGCGGTGACATGGGAGAGGCCACCATGGTATGCTCCTACGCTACCCTCCACGGGGATACCGTGACCTACGCCGCCTATCCCCACGGCATCCCGGAGGGCACCTCCTTTGGCACCTTTTTTGGCAAACAAGCCCAGGCGTTTCTCACCGATCTGGGGTTTGATTACATCTGGTTCTCCAACGGTCTGGGCTTTGGCAAGGACGCCTGGTCCACCGCCGGCGCCGTGTTTGACGGTCAAGGCTTCCACGAGAACAACCTCGCCGCCGTCCGGGAACTGGCCATGGGCTTCTGGAAGGATTTTCGGGCCGCCTGCCCCTCTTTCCCCATCGAGGTGCGGGGCACCAATATGTCCATGGGCATTGACATGGCCTCCGACGGGGTACCTCTGGCAGACATCTACCGGGAGGTCCCCGGCCTACTGCCGCCGCCCAACTCCCCGTGGGCGGCTCTCAACGGTGACTTTGGCCTGGAGCTGATGGGGCACATGAGCCGCATTGCCGAGATCCCCGGGGAGGAGTATCTGTTCCGCTTTTACGTCCACGATCCGTGGTACGCCAATTCCCCTTGGGTAGACCGCTACAACCGCCAGCCCCATGACATCTATATGCCCATGGCGGTGGCACGCATCGACCGGGAGGGTCGGGTACAGCCCCCCACCCACATGAACATTCTGTCGGTGGACACCTCCTTCGGTAACTTCCCGGAGGATTGCGTGTATGAGCCGTTGCCCCATTTCCTCAAAGCCGCCCATCAGGCGCCGGACTGCCCCTCTCCGCTGGTGTGGGTATACCCCTTTGCGGAATATTCCGCCGCCCACAGCGAGGCACAGCTGCAGGAGATGTTCTTTAACGACTGGTATGTGCGTAACGCCATCAACGCCGGTGTGCCCCTGTCCACCGTGGTATCCACCACCAGCTTTATCGGCCACGACAAGCAGCTGTACGCCGCCAGCATCCTGCTCTCCCCTGTCCCCGAGGCGCACAGCGCCTACGAGACCGCCATCCTTGACTACGCCCAGTCCGGCGGCCGGGTGATCTTTGTGGGCAACACCCAGCGGGCATCCGATGCCTTCCGTGCTTTCATCGGGGTGCGGCAGACCGAGCAGGTCAGCGGCGAGATACCCCTGACGGTGGACGGTGTCCCCCGTCTGCCCCTCAAGCACCAGCCGGTACTGTCCGGCGGCTCCATCAATACGGTGGCGGTGGGCGAGGGCGGCTTTGCCTTTGCCGGTGATCACGTGGTGGGCACCCGTGGCGCCCATTTTGTGTGGCTTCGCGGTACCAACTCTGCCGACTACCGCCCCGGTCAACAGCTGCTCATCCCCCACGACCAGCAGGTCTACACCCGGGCGGAGACCCTCCTGCTGGAAGCGCTGGCGCATTTTGGCTATATCATCCGGCACACCGCCCCGATGGGGGCGCCGGCTCCCCGGATGATGTGGCACCGTCACAACGGCGCCCTTATCTTCTCCACCTTTACCGAACAGCCGGTAGTGGAGACCGCCCTGCGCACCCCCTTTGGCGCCCCCATACTGGATGGGTACACCGCCGTCATGCGAGACGGCCACGCCGTGTACCACTTCCCCCAGGCGGAGCGCCGGGAATGCCGGGTGTTTGTGGAGCAGGCAGAAGGGCTGGTCACCTGCCGGGAAAAGACCGCCACCAGCAAGGTGTACGGCCGCCGGATTCAGGTCACCGGGCTCAAGGACGCCACCGTGCGATTTTCTGCCGAGGATTATTGCCGGGATCGGGTGTACGCCGCCCTCAACGGCAACCAGGATTTCTGTCTGGTGGGCGACCCCTTTGAGGATGGGTACGTCACCATCCATGGCCGCCTGTTCTACGAGGTGCGTCACGTCACCGGCACCATCACCTTCTCCCACCCCTACCGTCAGTTCCCTCCGGAATAACCACAAGAGGCACACCCCTTACCGGGTGTGCCTCTTGTTATTAGCGACCGTTGGCTTCCTTGAGCCGGTCGGTGGCATCCTGCGCCTTCTCCAGCGCCTCTTGCGCCGCCTCCTGCGCCTCACGCAGGCGTTCCTCCCGGTCGTCGCCACAGCCCACCGCCATGCCCAGCATCAGCAGCATGGCCAGCAGTAATGCCAGCTTTCTCATAGTCAAGTCCTCCTTTACAAGTCCTCCTTTACAAGTCCTCCTTTAATCGTATATCATGTCACGGTATCCGTCCAGATAATCGCGCATGACCTCACGCTGCATCTCCTCCGTGGCCTCCCGGCAGTCACCGCAGGCCGCCACGGGGTAATCGCCGATCGTCCCCTCTTCACAGAAGCCCAGCTCGCCGCAGATGTCGCACTCCTGCAGAGAACAGCCGCCCAGCAGACAAAGCGCCACTAACAGAGCCACCAACAGGATGAGCTTTTTCATACTCAACACCCCCTTTTTCGACCAGTATAGCATACCGGGTCTCAAAAGTCCTATGCTCAGCGCATAGTGGATGCTCGCTGGGCACAAAAAAGCAAGGGAGGCACGGATGCCTCCCTTGCTTTTTCGTTATTCCATCAGAACTCGTCAGCCAAGCCTTCCATTCCGTTGGCCAGGTCGCTCAGAGCGTCCTTCGCCTCATCCATGGCCGCATCCAGCTCGTCACGGCAATCGCCGCACAGCTCGGAGGTCATACCCATGAACTCCACTTCCTCCAGGATACCGGTTTCACCGCAGGCGTCGCACTCACCCAGAGAGCAACCGGCCAGCAGGCCCATCATCAGCAGCATAGCCGCCAGCAAAGCGATCTTCTTCATACAAAACATCCTCCTTTTTTTGTTCGCACCCCTCGTGCGTAGTATCATTATATCACTAATGGGAGAAAAATACAAGGAAGGATATATTTTTCACAATCCCCCATCGCTTATTCCATGGGGGTCGGCATGGCGATACGGCTAAAGGCGGTAAAGCCCACCACGTGCCCGGGCAGGCGCACCTCGTCCAGCCCGTAAATGTGGTCGATCTCCCCGGCCAGATACCGGCGCAGCAGCTTCTGGGCGGTGTCGCACCGGGCGGCTACCCCGGCGTAGCGGAAGTCCATGTTGCTCCAGCCGGTATCCTTGTGGCAGGCCATCCAGCGCTCCTCGTGCAGGACGTGCACCGCCTGCACCGCTTCCTTGAGCCGGGGCAGATACACCTCAGCCAGCTCCCGGAGGGTCTCCCGGTCACCGGCCTTGTACGCCGGCTCCAGCCGTTCGGCCACAGCGGTCTTGATCGCCAGATAGTCCATCACCCGGGCGGTATACTCGTACAGGTCGCCAAAGGCATCCGCCGGGAAGGACCGCATCCGCCGGGCAGCCGCCTCGTAGTGGGCGGACATGGGCTTGTGCTTAAGGTTTTCGTCGTACAGACCATCCAGGATATCCTGCCAGAACAGCGGCTTGCCGTAAAACCGGTCGTGGAACCGGGCGCTGTAATCCTTGGTAAAGTCGTTGTGGTAGTCACTCATGGCCAGGAAGGCGTCGTAGCGTCCACCGGTGACCGCCTCAAACCGTTCCCGGCGCTTGTCCACGGTGGCCTCCCCGTCGTAGCACAATTCGGCAAAGTGGGACAGACCAAAGAGGTTGGCGTCCGGGTCACACTCCGCATTGTCGTTGAGCCAGAGGGTTATCATGGCCGACCGGACACCGTTGTGGCGGCAGGCCTGCAGGGAGAAGGCGGTGGTCTCCATCATATAATGGTTCTCGGGGAAATGGCCGATCCAGCTCCACATACCACCGGCATAGATGGTCTTGTTGGGCAGGGCGGTGTGCTTTTTGAGCATGTAATCGTCACAGAAGGGATGCTCTCCATAGTGCCAGAACACCAGATCCACCTGGGGCGGAATGCTGGCCACCACCTCGGGGGTCAGCTCGGTCTGCTCTCCGTAGTAGTCCATGCCGTCGGGAGAGCAGTTGCGAAAATACATATCGCTCCACATCATGGGGTGCAGACCGTGGCGATCGGTGATCTCCATGAGCCGTTCCATGTACTCGTTAAACATCTGGAAGGGCTCCACCCGGCCGTGCTTGTCAAGGAACCGGCCACGCCCCATGTCCCACGCCTCGTCCATACCGATGTGGATGCGACGGGAACGGAAGCAGGAGGTCGCCTGGGAGATCAGCTCCTCCAGAAACGCAAAGGTCTTGTCCTCCCGGGCCAACAGCACCCCGTCGGTATCCTTGATGGGGGATGCTTCGCCCCATTTGAGGTACTTTTCCATATGCCCGTAGCACTCCAGGCAGGGGATCATCTCAATGCCGTAGCCATCGGCGTAATCATCCATGGCCCGCAGCTCGTCGGCGCTGTACCGGCCACGCATATAGCCAAAGAAGCGGCGCTCCGGGAGGGCGATGAGATCCTCGGAGTACAGCATGACCATGTGATAGCCCATGACCGCCAGGTAGTCCAGCACCCGGCACACCCGGCTGACGGTGGGCACCGCCATACGGGACACGTCCAGCATCAGAGAGACCTCCTCAAAGAAGGTATCCTCCCACACCGCAAAGGCCTCCTTCTGCCGGGCGTGCTGGCAAAGAAGCCCCAGCCCACGGAAGAAGTAGTTTTTTTGGGGATAGTGGATGGTGGCATGGCCATCCTTGAGGGTCACGCCGGCCCGGTCACCCGGCACGGCGGTGACGGTGATCCCCTCCGTCCCCTCGGTAAAGCCCAACAGGCTTTGCAGCCGCCGAGCCCCTTTTTGCAGGCCGGCGTCTACGTCAAAATGCAGTTGCATAGCACTCTCTCCTTTATGTCCATGATCGCACAGCGTTTGTCAGTTTAGTGTTCCCTTTGCGCCTGTATGGGTGAAGCATCGCCAGAGTAAAACACCCGGATGGTTACTTGTTGAACGTAATGGCAAATAGATCAAAATGACAGCCCGGAAGGAAGATGAGATCGCAGTCAACGGTACCGGAAACGGAAACGGGGAAGGTAACCTCCGTATCGTTCTTTGAGAATGCGACCGTTACAATCTTTTCGCCTATCGAGAGACGGATGGAATCACGTTCGTTTCTTGTCCTTGCCTTGATGGTAATGGACGAGGTACCGTCCGTAAGATCGAGGGATTTGAAGCCAACGGTTACATTGTTGCCGATCTTGTAAATGCCGTCCTCACGCTTTTCGTAGTCATCTCCGTAGATAACGTCGCAGTTGGCGGCGGAAATGCCGCTGTATGCCGGATTAATCGCGGTGCAGGAGAAGCTGCCAAAGGTGATGGAGGGACGGAATACGAACTTGATGTCGTGGAGCCCCGTAAGCTTTTTGTCAAGTGCGTAGGTGTTCGTGGAGTACATCCACCAATCACGATCGGGTGAAAAAACAAATTCCCCGATAAGCTCATCCCCGTTTTTGGTAACGTCATACACACGGAACGTTATTTCTTTTTCAAGAACACGGAGGAGGGAAACGCTGAGCGTGTCGGCACCGTATTGGCCAAAATCCACGTCACGGAAGAGCGAGTAGGCTTCGTCCGCAATGTAATGGATGCCGCCATTCGGTTCTTCGGCATTTTCGGCGGATTCTTCCGCAAGAACGGCGGCGACAGTGCTGTATGGGTTGATAAAAGGCTCTGCCACGCCGACAGCCTCCAAGCAGATATCCGAGCAAATCGCCGGGTAAGGAGTGCCGTTATCGGAAGAAACAAGGATGCGGAATTCGCCGTCCGCATGGGCGGTGGCGAGGATTCCGTCCTCTGTTTTTTCAAGGGTTACGAGGTCTGTGGGAACGCCTTTGAAATACGCCTGGTACTCGAAGTTGTCAAAGGTGGCGTTTGCGGGATATTTTTTGCTCTTGATGACGGCCGTCGGGGCTTCCTTTGTGAGCTTTCTGGAACCAATGACCTCCAGGCCGATCTTGCGAAGCGGAATTTCATGGATTTCGGGAGAGCAGGAACATTCTCCAACGATATCGATACCCACGGGCATTTCCGCCGGGAGAGCCTTAAGGGTGATCTTTTCTGTGGGAAGTTCGGGAGAGGAGACGGTGACTTCAATGTCGCCTTCCTTGCCGTTGGAGGCGATAATGGCGATAAGGCGGCCGGAGAACAGACGTCGGGAAGTGCCCTTATAAGGCTCGCCATCGGTGGAGTCGCCGTTGTCAAGGCCGATAAGGCGGCCTGCACCGGAAACGGTCACATGCATTCGGCTGCGTGCATTGCCCACGAAGGTGCCAAATTCGTCAGCGACAGAGATGGCAAGATAAATGAGATCACGGCCGTCGGCGTTGAGAGTTTCCGTTTCGGGTTCGAGAACGATCTTGGCAGGGTCGTAGCAGGTCTTAACCTCGTCCCGTGCAACGACATTTCCGTCCTTATCGTAGGCGATGGCGGAAAGACAGCCCTTGACATAGGGTACTTTATAGAATTCGGAGATCTTGCGGCTTCCGACGGAGTGGTCGTGATCGAAGCTTCCTACCAGTTCACCATTGCAGTAAAGCTCGGAGCGAGCCGCATTCGAGTGAACGGTCACGTCGATGATCTCCCCGTCGTTGAAATCCCACAGGGAAGGCGTGATATGGACCATGGGCGCTTTTTCGCCGTCGGTCCATTCTGCACGGTATGCGTAGTAGGAATCCTTCGGGAAGCCGGCGGTGTCGAGCTGCCCGAAAAAGGAGTTCTTGGTCGTGTAGGGGGTGGGCTCACCGATATAGTCAAAGCCGGTCCAGAGATACTGACCTGCGCAGAATTCGGCTGCTCGGTCAAGCGTGATATTTTGTTCAGAGTTCAAAGAACCCCAGGATACGGTGCAGTTAAAGAGTGAGGAGCACTGATGGTCAAGATGCGTAACGGCTTTGTTTTCGTACGGGAAGTGATAAATGCCGCGGCTCTGGACGGTGGATGACGTTTCCGAACCGTAGATGCAATACGTAGGATACTTTTCGTGGTGTTCGGCATACAGGCGCTCGGCGTAGTTGTACCCTACGGTATCAATCTCAAGTGCGCACTTCTGCGCCCATTCGCTTGTCATTTGATTGGAGCCGATGGTGACAGCGGCGTTCTTTCTCGGGTCATACTTGCGCACTTCTTCGACAAGCATCTTTGTCACTTCAAGGCCACGTTCGTTGGTAGTATCGCCGATCTCGTTACCGAGACTCCACATAATGACGCACGGATGGTTTCTGTCACGGCAGATCCAGGATTTAACGTCTGTCTTATACCAATCCTTGAAGAAACGGGCATAGTCATAGGGGGTCTTATAGTTTTCCCACATATCAAAAGCTTCGTCGATAATGACGATGCCCATTTCGTCACAAAGCTCAACCAGTTCAACGGCGGGCATATTGTGAGAGGTGCGGATGGAGTTGACGCCCATGCTCTTAAGCTTTCGGATCTTGCGACGAAGGGCGTTGGCATTGATGGCGGAACCGAGCGCACCGTTGTCGTGGTGTTCGCAGACGCCGTGGAGCTTGTAGCTTCTGCCGTTGATGAAAAAGCCCTTGTCGGTGGTAAATTCAATCGTGCGGAAACCGAATCTGTCCTCTTTTTCGTCGATGACAGTGCCGTCTTTGATAAGCTGAACCTTGAGGGTGTGCAGATACGGGTCTGCGGGATCCCAGAGCCGGGGTTCCTTTACGGACATAACAGCCGACGTACCGTTGGCGGTGGCGAGTATGTTCCCGTCTTTGTCACAGATGGCAAGGGCCACGTCGCCTTCGCCGATGATCTCGGTGTCAACATAAACCTTCCAGCCGTCGTCCTCCTTGACGGTTGAAATATAAACCCCGTCTGAGGGAATTCTTGATTCGGGTGCGGAAATGAGCCATACACGGCGATAGATGCCGGCGCCGGAATACCAACGGGTATTGGGGTTCTGATAGACACAGCGGACAACGATCTCGTTTTTGCCATCACGCAGGGCGGCGGTGATGTCGGCTTCAAAGGTGGAATATCCGTATTTCCATTCGAAAACAGCTTCGCCGTTTACGAATACGGTGGATTCCATATAAACGCCTTCAAACCGGAGGATGGTTCGCTTGCCGTCGGGGGTATGGTCAAGCGTTCTCTTGTACCAGCCTTCACCTTCACGGTAGAGACCGTACACGTCATATATCATATAATCATGAGGGATCTCAACGGGAGCAAACTCACCCGAAAGAGCATTCTCATAAGAGGTGCCGAGGGGGGCTTCCCGAAAGCGCCAGCCGTCACAGAAAAGTGTCCATTGTGTCATAATATGCCTCCCAATACGTGCTATTTTCGATCTGCCGTGATGCTCACGGACTTTTGTTGTGATTGATGAGTGAGAGCTACCCTGCACAGCGTTTGTCAGTTTAGTCTTCCCTTTCTTCATCGGTCACCGGGGTGACGCAGATCTCCAAGGGGCGGTTCTGCTCGATCTGGGTGACCACCACCGACAGGCCGTCGGCGGTAAAGGCATCCCCCACCGCCGGGATGGAGCCCAGGGCCTCCATGACCCAGCCGCTGACGGTGGCGGCATCGCACGCGGTACGGGTGCCGAAGTGGTTCATCATATCCTCCAGCACGGTACTGCACAGCACCACGCTGGAGCCGTCCTCCCCGTCCCGGATGTTCTCGATCACGTCGTCGTGCTCGTCCCAGATATCGCCCACCAGCTCCTCCAGGATATCCTCCATGGTGACGATACCCAGGGTGCCGCCGTACTCGTCGGACACGATGGCGATGTGGGCTTTCTCCTCCTGCATCTGCCGCAGCAGCAGGCGGATCTTAATGGTGGGCGGCACAAAGAAAGCCGGCTGCATGACGGTGGCCGGGCCGGCGTTGCGCTCCAGGCAATCCTTGAGATGCACCACGCCCACGATGTGGTCCATGGTCTCCTCGTACACCGGCAGACGGGAGTAGCCGGTGTCCGCAAACACCGCCGCCAGCTCCTCGGGGGTGGCGTCCACCGGGATGCCGGTCACGTCCACCCGGGGGATGAGGATATCCAACGCACCCCGGTCGTTAAAGGCGATGACCCGGCGGATGAGGTCACTCTCCTGCTCGTTGAGAGAGCCGCCCTGCTCCGCCTCGTCCACGATGGTCAGCAGCTCCTCCTCGGTGACCGAGGCCTCTGCCTTGGGCTTGAACAAGAGGTTCATCAGCTTTTTCCACAGGGTGAAAAACAGGTTGATGGGGTACAGCAGGTAAACGATCAGCGTCAGGATCGGGGCGGAGAACATAGCAAACCCCTCGGCGTGGTCCTTGGCTAAGCTCTTGGGGCTTATCTCGCCAAAGATCAGCACCACCACCGTGGACACGATGGTGGACACGGTCGCACCCAGGCTCTCGCCGTACAGATCCACAAAGAACAAGGTGGCGATAGACGTCAGCAGGATGTTGACGATGTTGTTGCCCACCAGGATGGTGGACAGCAGCCGGTCGTAGTTCTCCGACAGCCGCAGCACCCGGGCGGCACGCCGGTTGCCGGCATCCGCCATGTTCTTGACTCGAATACGGTTAATGGACGAAAAAGCGGTCTCGGTGGCGGAAAAATAGCCGGAAAAAATCACCAGCACCACCATAAAAAAGATCGTTCGTATACTGTCCGGGTCCATGATAAGGAAAACCTCCACTATAAAAGATTCGGTATAGCTGACTATACTCGGTGTCATTGTAGCAAATAAAGGGGAAAAAGTCCAGCCTTTTCGCATATTTACTCCGGTTTCGGGGAAAATACCGGCGAAAAGGAGGCGCTTGCGATGGATGTGTGGATGCTGGCAAAAGCGTTTGCGGTGGGAGGCTTATTGTGCGTGGTGGGACAGCTGCTCATTGACTATACTCAGTTCACCCCGGCCCGGATTCTGGTGGGCTACGTCACCGCCGGGGTGGGGCTGACCGCCGTGGGGCTGTATGAGCCTCTGGTCAAATGGGCCGGGTGCGGCGCTACCGTGCCTCTGTCCGGCTTTGGTTACACCTTAGCCAAAGGGGTGCAGGAGGCGGTGGCCACCGACGGCATCGCCGGGGCGCTCACCGGAGGGTTGACCGGCACCGCCGGGGGCATCGCCGCCGCTATTTTCTTCGGTCTGCTGTGTGCGCTGGTGGCCCGATCGGGGAGCAAATAACCGCAAAAAAAGCCACGGACTCGTCCGTGGCTTTTGTCTTATATCGTCATTTTTTCTCCGTTCAGCTTGGCCTCCACCAAGGTATCCCCCTCGTAGCAAAGCTTGAGGCTAAAGAACGGCGCTTCCTCGGCCAACAGCTTGAGGAACAGCCGATCCCCCTCCCAGGTAGGCAGGGTGGGCACCCGGGCGTCGTCCACCCATTCGAGGACGCCCTCGTCGCAGGCCTGCAGGGTGCCGGTAAAGCCATCGGCGGTGTAGAGGTGCATATACTCGGTCTCCCACTCGTCCGACACAAAGGTCACCAGCCCCCGGTACCGGTACCGGGTCAAGGTCAGGCCGGTCTCCTCACGAACCTCCCGGACAAGACATTCCTCCGGGCTTTCCTTCTCCTCCAGCTTGCCCCCCACCCCGATCCATTTGTCCCGGTTGAGGTCGTTTTCCTTCTTGATCCGATGGAGCAGCAGGGTCTGTCCCCGGTGGTTGTGGATGTAACACAAGGTGGTATTGCGCATACGGATCACCTACCAAAAAAATGCCTTAAACTCATGGCGGCACCGACCGCAGGTGACGGTGCGGCGCCCCCGTTTGACCGGCAGACGCAGCTGCGCCCGGCACCGGGGACACCGGCGATACCGGTACCGCCGCACGTCCCGTATCCGGCTCCAGAAGCGCAGCCAGGCGGCATTCTCCGCCTGACGGCGAGGGATGTCCCGGGACAGACTGCGGTAGAACGCCCACAGCACCGCCCCCAGACTCAGGCTGTTGAGCAGCAGGCCCACCCGGCCGCCCACCAGCACACCGGCCATCCAGATGACCAGATAGATCACCAGCAGCACCGTGTTGAGGGTGTCGTTGCCGTAACGGCCGGCCATAAAGCGCATCAGCGCATAGCGTAAACGCATAAACATAGCTCTCTCCTCCATCCACGGCTATTATACGTCATAATTATGAACAAACCCGGACGGAATTGTAAATTTATTAGCGTAGGGTGACATGAATGACCTGAACCAGCCGCTTTGGGGCTGGTTCGGGTTATCCGTGTCACCGTACCGAGAACAAAATATCACCGTAGCTGGGGAAGGGCCAGCGATCCTTGGCCACCAGCACCTCCAGACCGTCGGCGGCCTGCCGCAGGGCTTCCATGGCCGGGATGATCTCATCCCGGTAGAAGTTGGCCACCATCTGGCCATCCCCCGTGAGGGCGTCCGCTGCGGCGAGCCGGTCACGCAAGGTCTGCAGGTTTTGGCACAGGGTGCCGGTCAGGGTATGCACCCGGGTGAGCAGCTCCTCCTCCGCCGCACAATCCAAGGTGGCGATGGCGGCTTTTTTGGCCACGATGGTCTCCGCCAGCTCCCGGCCGTAGCGCACCACCGCCGGGACAATGTCCTTCTGGGTCATGCTGACCATGGTGTGCGCCTCGATGTGCAGTACCTTGGCGTAGGTTTCCAGATTGACCTCGTACCGGGAGCGCAGCTCGGTGGCGTTGTATACCCGGTACTTCTCATACAGCGCCACGTTCTTCTCATGCACCAGATAGGGCAGGCAATCGGGGGTGGTGGGCAGGTTGAGCAGACCCCGGTGGGCCGCCTCCTGCAGCCACGCATCGTCGTAGCCGTTGCCGTTGAAGATGATGCGCTTGTGCTCCTTGATGGTGCGGCGGATCAGGGTATCCAGCGCCGCCTGAAAATCCTCTGCCCCCTCCAGCTGGGTGGCAAAGTCATCCAGCACGCTGGCCACGGCGGTGTTCAGCACCACGTTGGGGCCGGACACCGATTTGGAAGAGCCCAGCATACGGAACTCAAACTTGTTGCCGGTAAAGGCGAAGGGAGAGGTGCGGTTGCGGTCGGTGGTGTCCTTGGGGAACCGGGGCAGGGTATGCACCCCGACCTTCATGATGACCTTCTCGTTGGCATCGTAGGCGGTGCCCTGCTCAATGGCCTCCAGGATGGCGGTCAGCTCATCCCCCAGGAAGATGGAAACCACCGCCGGAGGCGCTTCCGCCGCCCCCAACCGATGATCGTTGCCGGCGCCGGCCACGCTGATGCGCAGCAGATCCTGGTACTCGTCCACCGCCCGGATGACCGCGCAGAGGAACAGCAGGAACTGGGCGTTCTGGTGGGGGGTCTCCCCCGGCTCCAGCAGGTTAACGCCGGTGTCGGTGGACAGCGACCAGTTGTTATGCTTGCCGCTGCCGTTGACCCCGGCAAAGGGCTTTTCGTGTAAGAGACACACCATCCCGTGCCGGGCGGCCACCTTCTTCATCAGCTCCATCGCCAGCTGGTTGTGGTCGGCGGCAATGTTGGTGGTGGTGAAGATGGGCGCCATCTCGTGCTGTGCCGGGGCGGCCTCGTTGTGCTCGGTCTTGGACAGCACGCCCAGCTTCCACAGCTCCTCGTCCAGGTCACGCATGTAGGCGGACACCCGGCTCTTGATCGCACCAAAGTAGTGGTCGTCCAGCTCCTGTCCCTTGGACGGACGGGCGCCAAACAAGGTGCGCCCGGTGTTGATCAGATCCTTGCGCCGGTCGTACATGGCCTTGTCAATGAGGAAGTATTCCTGCTCCGGGCCCACGGTGGTGCGCACCATGGTCACGTCCTCGTTGCCAAAGAGCCTGACCACACGCAGGGCCTGCTTGCTGACCACCTCCATGGAACGCAGGAGAGGGGTCTTTTCGTCCAGGGCTTCTCCCCCGAAGGAGCAGAAGGCGGTGGGGATGCACAGGGTCTCGTCCTTGATAAAGGCATAGGAGGTGGGGTCCCAGGCGGTGTAGCCCCGGGCCTCAAAGGTGGAACGCAGACCGCCGTTGGGGAAGGAGGAGGCGTCCGGCTCGCCCTTGATAAGCTCCTTGCCGGAAAACTCCATGATCACCCGGCCACCCTCGGCAGGGGTGATAAAGCTGTCGTGCTTCTCCGCCGTGATGCCGGTCATGGGCTGGAACCAATGGGTGTAGTGGGTAGCCCCCTTCTCGATGGCCCAATCCTTCATGACGTTGGCCACCACGCTGGCCACGTTGGGGTCCAGATGCTTGCCGTTCTGCATGGTGCGGCGCAGGGCCTGGTAGGTCTCCTGGGGCAGGCGCTCCTGCATGACCTCATCGTTAAACACCATACTGCCAAACAGCTCGGGAATGTTGCGCATATCGTCATCTCCTCGATGGAAAGAAAAATTTTCACGCATACATTATACTCATGTTATTTCCCCTTGTCAACCCCGTGAACGCCTGCAAAAAGAAGCGGAGCGCCCTCCCGGACACTCCGCTTCTCTCTTATTCCTCGTTCCAGTAATCCGTCTGGTGGGGCAGGCCCACGTCCTTGGCCCGGAAGGTGATCTTCCCCCCGGCCTTCCGCTGTTTTTCGTAGTCCCGGAGGGCACGGATGGCGTACCGGCCCAGATACAGGATGATGGGCATGTTGATCAGGGTCATGCCGCCCATGGTGATGTCCGCAATCCCCCACAAGAGGTCAGCGCTTAGACCGGCCCCCACAAAGATGACCAGCGAGGCGGCCACGTAGCAGGCGTTACGCACCCGACGGGTGGGCTCCTTGCCGCACAGGTAGTTGATGGTCTTGTCCACGTAGTAGAGGTTGCCCAGCAGGGTGGTGAAGGCAAACAGCGCCATGGCCACCGTAATAAAGAGAGGGCCAAGGCTGCCCAGGCTGGCGCTGAGCGCCCGTTGCACGTAGGCGGCGGCCTCACCGCTGGTGGTAGCCGGCGCCACCCCGGAGGTCATGCACATCAGGGCGGTAGCGGTGCATACCAGCAGGGTGTCAATGAACACCGACAGCACCTGCACCAGCCCCTGCTTGGCCGGGTGGGATACCTCCGCGGAGGCGGAGGCGTTGGGTGCCGAGCCTACGCCGGCCTCGTTGGAGAACAGCCCTCGCTTGATGCCGTACATCACGCAGGAGCCGCCAAAGCCCCCAAAGATGGCCTGCCCGTCAAAGGCCCCCACAAAGATCTGCCGGAACACCCCCGGGAGCATATCGGCGTTTAGGACGGTGATGATCAGCGCCACCAGAATATACAGCGCCCCCATCACCGGCACCAGCAGGCTGGTGACCCCCACGATCCGCTTGCCGCCGCCGATGAGACAGTACCCCACCAGCAGGGCCACCGCCAGCCCGATGATCCACGGGGTAGCACCGGCGTCATAAAAGCCGTACACCGAGAAGGTGGCCTGCAGGTTGTAGGAGGCCAGCATGTTAAACCCGAACCCGTAGGTCAGGATGAGAAACACCGAAAACAAGATGGCCGGCCACCGGCGCCCCGTGGCCGCCTGGATATAGTACGCCGGGCCGCCGTAGCAGCCGTCGGTGCCACGCTTCTTGTAGATCTGGGCCAGGGTGCTTTCCACAAAGGCGGAGGCCGCCCCTATGATGGCGATGACCCACATCCAGAACACACTGCCAAAGCCTCCCAGACACAACGCCGTCGCCACACCGATGATGTTACCGGTGCCCACCCGGGAGGCGGTGGACACCATCAGCGCCTGAAAGGAGGAGACGCCGTTTTTATCGGTTTTTTCGGTGACCGCCTTAAACTGCTGACCCAGCAGTCGAAACTGCGCAAACCGGGTGCGGATGGTAAAGTATAGCCCCCCTGCCACCAGCAGGATGAGCAGCACGTAGCTGTACAGGGCTTCGTTGGTAAGGCTAATGATCTTCTCAAGCATAGTCGTTCTCCTTAGGGTGACACGGATAACCCGAACCAGTTTTTAAAAGACGGATATTCCGTTCACCCATCGTTAAAATACTCACGAATACGGCAGTATTCGCTGCGTTTTTGCCTCGGTTGACCGAAAATCCGTTCTTTTTAAAATCTTCGACCCCAAAGAGAGGTGGTTTCGAGGGATTTTTGGTCTTCTTTTCCGCCGGCAGGCTGACGCCTGCCAAGGGGAAAAGGCCGAAAAGCGCCGAAAACAGCCGCTTTGGGGCTGGTTCGGGTCATTCATGTCACCCTATGGTAAGGTGTCTTCCTGCCCCCGGTAGACCACCAGCTTACAGTACAGGAACTCCAGGGCAAAGTTCGCCAGCATGGTCACCGCCAGGATGATAAAGTCGTTGATCCCGGCCCCCTCTGCCAGATGACCCAGATAGGTGGACACGGGGGTAAACACCAGATAGAAGGCGAACACCTTCAGCATGGCCACCGGCACGTTCACGGCGGCTTTAAAGGTGTAGCGGCGGTTAAAGGTAAAATTCCATAGGATGGACAGCACCAACGAGATCAGGTACGGCACCCAGTAGTCGGTGATGACCAGCTCCATGAGGGCAAAAGAGCCCATCTGGATCACCCCGGCGGAGATGGAAAACAAGGTAAACTTCACGATCTGCCAAAGCGGTTTGTTCATAAACGCCCTCCTCACAGCGGTTCTGGACCTATTATACAAAACCCCCTCCGCCCCTGTCAAGCCGTATCTACCCCACCCGGCGGTTGCACCACCACCGCCGGGGCGCTTATCTCTTGACAAAATCCGCTATGCTCTGGTATACTTCTAACACTATATCATATCGATAGGATGCATGATGATGAAAAAAATACCCCTCCTGCTTCTGGCGCTGGTTCTGTGCCTTTCGCTGTGTGCCTGCAGCGGCAAAACCTATAAAACTTCCTCGCCCGATTCCCACTACACCGGCACCTGGAACGACGACCAGAACGCCAACCGCAGAGGCAGCCTGACCGACGCAGAAATAGCAGAAAAGGTCGAAGCAGAAGCCATACGGACGGTGATCAGCCGGATGGATGCTTACCGCACCGTCTTTGATCTGGACGCCACCCGTTATAGGATCGGCAGTATCGTGGCGCTGGGAGATTATGAATACGAGGTAAGCGGTACGCTGTACTTATACAGTCAATATGGCTCTGTCAAAGGAACAGCGACGTTCACTTGTTCCTGCATTTGGATTAGCGAGGGCGGCAATGCCACGAGTGTTGGCTCTGTCGAGGTCAATGTGGATTATTAAGACACCACCCCTATAGGATACCAAAAAACGGCTTGGAGGCCATGCTTCCAAGCCGTTTCGTGTTATTTTTGTTCCGGCACAGCTGTGCCGTCCAGCACCGCCGCAAAGACGACGTTCGCTGCCGTTGCCCGTGGGGGGCGCCTTTTTTCTACCCCTTGCAATTGGCAAACCGGTGTGATAGAATGGCTCTGAAAAGGCCGTCACACCGACGGCATCGAGGATGTCTTACGGTCTATAACAAAAAGAGGGGGGTCTGTTGTATGAACACCTTTTTTGTTTCGTTGTCCGGTGCTGATACCAATGCCGGCACCAAAGACGCTCCGTTTTTCAGCATCGAAGCGGCGGTAGAGGCGGCTCGTAGAACCAAGGGTGCCGTTACCGTTACGGTCGGTGCCGGAGAATACCGCATGGGGCAATTACGGCTGGACAACCGTGACGACGGCTTGACTCTGCAGGCCGACGGCAAGGTGGTCATCAACGGCGGTCTCTCCCTTTCGGTATCCGATTTTGAGGAGCTCAGCGAAGAAGAAAAGGCACGCCTTCACGGAGATGCCGTGCAGCATACGCGCAAGATTGACCTCAAGCGGCTTGGGTTGACCCCTGCCGATTGGGGGGATATGTGCGTCATCGGCGGCTTCAACTCCGCCTCCCATTACGACGGTGCCGTTACGGAGCCCATGTGGTGCGAGTTGTTTGTCAACAACACACGGCAGACCATCGCCCGTTATCCGAATGACGGTTTTTTGCACACAACGGCACTCATCCGCGAAGGCGAAAACAAGACAGCGGTCATGTCTGCCAAGCAGTGCAGCCACGCCGAATGGGAAGCCCTGCGGAATCCGCAGTCGGACATCTTTGGGATCGATGCGGATACGGCACATCGGGCATCCTGCTGGAAATCCACGGATGACGTGTGGATGTTCGGTTATCCTGCCTATACATGGGCGGACACGTCATCCCCTGTCGTTCGGATCGATGGCGAAGCGTGCACCGTGGAAACCAAGTACGTGTCCATCTATAAACCTCGTGCCGAAGCACCGTACTATTTCTATAACGTGTTTGAGGAGTTGGATGCCCCCGGGGAATGGTATCTTGACCGTCAAAACGGCATCTTGTACTATTATCCGTCGATACCGCTTTCGGAATCGGTCATTCAGCTGTCCGTTTCCGCCACCTCCTTGCTTTTGGCAGAGGACATCGCCGACCTGACGGTCCGCGGCTTCCACTTTGTGGGCACACGGGGAAATGCGTTGGAGCTCACAGGGAACCGCATCACGGTAGAGCAATGCACCATCACCAATACGGCACTCTGGGGCATCGTTGCCGTGGGAAGTGCTATCCATATTCGGGACTGCGAAATTCACCACACAGGCCGTGGCGGCGTTAAGATCTTCGGCGGTGACCGTGCCACGTTGACCCCCTCGGGGAATCTGGTGACAAACAACCATTTCCACCACAACGCAGAAATTTTCAAAACCGGCAGTCCCTCCATTTGGCTTGGCGGCGTTGGGGGTGTTGTGTCCCATAACTGCATTCACGATCTTGCCCATCAGGCGGTGTTGTTTGCAGGAAACGAGCACGTCATCGAATACAACGAGATATACCACGTTTGCCAATACGCCGACGATGCAGGCGCCGTGTATAGCGGGCGGGATTATACCAACTGCGGCAACATCATCCGCTACAATTATTTCCACGATATCCAAAGCAGTGCGGCAGCGCATCAAGGCACGTTTGCGGTATACAGCGATGATAACAACGGCGCATCAACAGTGTGGGGCAACATCATGCATCGCTGTCAAAGTGCCGTGCTGTTCCATGGCGGTCACGATCTGACCTTCAAGAACAACCTGATTATTGAATCAACCGCCCATGGCGCCGTTTCCATCTTATTTACGAAGTACGCCTATTGGGAATCACTGTCGGAGGATACCGGTAACGGCCAGCACCTTAAAGCACTTGCCCGTGTTCCCTGGGACGGTCCACTCTGGCGCAAACGGTATCCGCATATTGCGGAATACTTAACGTGGGACCCCAAAACCGAGCAAAGCTGTCCGCATTATGCCGACCTTTCCAACAACCTGATTGTAGACCACGGTCCCATTAGTATAACGGGGTTTGACATTACCGACCCCAAGCTGAAAGCGCATTATGCAGACAATGTGGCAACCGATCGGGCTTCTCTGGGTATTCCGGCGGGAGACGTGTTGGATTTGAGATGCTTTGATGCATCGGCACTTCTTCCCACCTTTGAGAAGATCCCGTTTGAACAGATGGGACGTTTGCCGAAGTAAGGCGTGTCCGCCCCTTTCCCCTGCCTAAGGACATAAGAAACGGCTTGGAAGCCATGCTTCCAAGCCGTTTCGTGTTATTTCTGTGCCGCCTTAAAGAACTGGTACAGCTGTGCCGTCCAGCCCATCAGCGGTTGAGCCGGATATTCGATGTCAAAGGGCTTGGCGGTGATGCCGTCGTACTTCTCCCACAGCATCCCCGTCTCCCGGAAGGCAGTTTCCACCGCCTTCACGTATCGGTCACGGATGGCGGCCGCTTCGGCGGTCATGCCGTAGTTGAGGCAACCCACGTAGGCCACGTACTGCAAGGGCGGCCACACGCCGGGATAATCCCACTGGTAGATGTTGGCATAGTCCTGCTCCACCGTCGCCGCCATGCCGTAGGGCACCATCAGCTGCTGCAGCAGCGCCCGTTCTCCCTCGGCGTCCTTGGACAAGCCCACAAACAAGGGGTAAAGCGAGGCCGCCGAGTGGACGGGGGTCAAGCGCTCCTCCTTAAAGTTCCAGTCGTTATAGATGCCGGCCTGCGCATCCCATAGCAGGGCATCCATGCGGTCACGGCGCTGTCGGGCACGGTCCTGCCACACCGTCTCCTCCCCGTTATGCAGGATGCGGCTAAACTCCGCCATGGTGGTCTCCAGCCCGTAGAGCAGGGCGTTGAGGCACACCGGGTTGTAATGCTCCCCGTCCAGCTGAAACCGGGAGGTGAAGTCCCATCCGCTTTCCCACAAGGTCAGGGTGGTGTGCGCAAGCCGCTGGGCATCCTCGTCGCTCACCGTCAGCTTCCCCTCGGTGCGGTAGCGATAGTCCCGCAGGATAATCTCCTTCTCCTCATCGGTCATGCTCCCGTGGTTGCCGTAAAAATTGAGCCCGTTGGGGGCCAGCCGTTCGATCTGCCAGAAGGTGTACTCCTTGGCAATGACGGTATAGGCGTGGGCCAGCCACCCATCGTCCTTGATGTGGGTGTACACGTCCTTGACCGCCTGATAGAGGAAGGGGGGCTGGGAACGGCGGTGTTGGATGTTGTTGCGGTTGTTGCAGTTAGGGACAAAGCCGTAGGTCTCCGCCAGATACAGCAGGTTGTCCACGTTGTTCTTGGCTTGGGCCACCTCGCCGCTTGCCAGCAGCCCTACGTTGGCAAAATAGGTGCCCCAGTAGTACATCTCCCGAAAAATATCCTTGAGCCCCGACACGCTGTAGGGGTGGGGCAGTCCCACGATAGGACCGTCATCCTCTGTGTGGTGCCGCAGGGTACGGGGGTAGTTTTCCTTGATAAATTGCTCGATCTCACGCATAGCCCAGACCTCCCGGTACGTATTTTACCCCTTCATTATAACACAGCGCCTTGACAAAGCAATCCATTATTCAGTTGCGTTTTTTATAAAAATCGGTCGAGATGCGTCAACCGTAGCCGCCAAGATAGAACATAACATTTTCCTTATTGACTTTCTTGCTTAATTCAATGAACAGATTAAGCAAGAAAGTCGATTTTTTGCTGTTAAAAATGAGACTGCTGTGTGCTTTTTGTGTGCTTCGGCAAAAAAGAAACCCGAAAACCCTTGTAAAATAAGGGGTTTCGGGGTAGTGACTATTATTCCCACTCGTTGCAGGAACTTGTATCTTAAACAATTTTGTTTAGAAGATATTGCACCTGCTGTTCTGATTATTTTGATTACCCATATTATTGTAGCTGTACGATGGATGCTTATCAAAATCTTATCGGCGGTGATAAACGGTCAAAGATCACACAAGGTAATTGTTCCGGATGGCTGTTACCTTGGTGTAAATATTATACGCAAAATCGACCGAAAAATCAAGATGAGGTCTTACTCATTTTGTGATCCTAATTCTATATTCCATACACCAACATACCCGCTACTGCCGAAATAACAATCAGCAAGATTGGTGACAGTTTTTTCTTGACGAAGTACTTATAGCAAAACATTGAAGCAACCAAAAGTGCAGTAATGATGATTGACTGCATATTTACTTTGGTTGCAGGGATTGTACCAAAACAATTTCCCAATACCATATAAATGCCGGTTGCAAGTACAATGCCAATAACGCAGGGCTTCAAGCCACGCAGAACTGCTTGAACATATTTATTCTTCAAAGCAGTTTTCAGTAAAGCAGTTACCAATAGAATAATCAGGAAAGACGGCAAAACAACTGCCAGAGTTGCGACAAAAGCCCCTAAGAAACCAGCCTGATTACTCCCGACATAGGTTGCTAAGTTTACCATGATCGGGCCGGGGGTGCTTTCACTAACTGCAATCATGTATGTCAGCATTTCGTCGCTTAACCAATCATATGACATGACAACATCACGAATTAGAGGAATTGCACCGTAAGCCCCACCAAATGCAAAACATCCGACTTTCAAAAAGCCAAGAAATAGTTCCAGATAAATCATTTCTTTGCACCGCCTTTCTGCTCAGGTGCGCCGTTCAGA